>CALJAA010000036.1 GCA_938028465.1 uncultured Granulosicoccaceae bacterium
GGGTCGAGGCAGTCGAGGTCAAACGTAATATAGATAGGTGCATCACCTAAGCGATCCAGAATAATGTCGATGGAAGCATCAGCGCCGATTTCGTTATAGCGATCCATGGTTATCACTTCGTAGCCTAAGTCGTAGCTGGGCTGTAACCAGTCTAAAGTGCGTGTGTTACCTCGTATCCCAAACTGCACGCTCTTGTTGGCATCCACGTGACCATTGTCTACTAAGTAGGCTGCCCAATGTGCTGCTGATTTTTTAGCGCCTAAAAAATGATCAAGATTAGCAAACGCATCGGTGTGAGCATCGAAGTGCAGCAGCGCCACTTTTTCTCCACCGGTTAGTGTTGAGTGCTCGCCGGCAATGGCTTGCACGATACCTCCTGTAATGGAATGATCACCACCAACCGATACCGGGCGTGTTTTAGCTTTTTCAATGCCGCTGTAAAATTCGCTAATGCGTTCAATACATTTTTCATTATCGTTAGCTTCAGGAAAGGGCACATCACCTAAGTCATGTACTGTGCATTGTTCCCACGGGTCCAGCTCAAAGGCATTGTGCACGCGACGTGCATTTGCCGATACATGGCGTAAGGCTCTAGGCCCCAAATGTTGATCACGTTCAGTTGTACCGTTGCCCGTGCTGTGTGGAACACCGACTAAGCCGATATCACAAGCACTGGGGTCGGCGTTGTAAGGTGCGCGAAAGAGAGTAGGCACGCCCCACCAATAGAGTGCATCAACTACTTTTTGTTCATCTGCCTTCATGTTGATAGTCGCTTTGTTGTGGATGGCCGATTCTTCCATAGCAACCTAGGATTGGCAAGAAACTCGGTTGATCTGTAGGCCTTGATGCCGCACACTGACGCCCATTGGAGGGGAGAACACCATGGATAACACGGCGCTGTTGTTAATTGATGTGCAAAAAGGCCTAAACGAGAGCTACTTTGCAGGTGAGCGAAACAACCCGCAAGCCGTGGCAAACATAGGCAAGTTACTACAGCATTGGCGTGAAAAGGGGCGGCCGGTTATTCACGTTAAACATTGTTCTACCGAACCTGAATCACCGTTACGCGAAGGCCAGGCAGGTAATGATTTTTTAGATGAGGGAAAGCCAATTGATGGCGAACCTGTGTTTAAGAAAAGCGTAAACAGTGCATTTATCGGTACCGAGCTTGAGCCCTACTTACATTCTGCAGGTATTAACGCCTTAGTCATCGTTGGACTAACAACCGAACATTGTGTTTCGACGACTACTCGCATGGCGGGTAACTTGGGTTTCAATGCAAAGTTAGTTAGTGATGCGACCGCTGCAAACCCGCATATGGGTATGGATGGTAATACGATCGATGCCGAGACCATTCATCAAGTTAATCTTGCGAGTCTTAATGGGGAGTTTTGTACTGTGTTGAATTGCGATGATGTATTAGCATTGTGACGTCTCGCCATTACGATGTTTTTCTACCCCTCCTAAGCCAAAAAATAAAGCCAGCAGTTGCTAAAATGGTTGCAAAAGTAGCTCAGAAGCGAGTATTACGGATTTCGATAGCGAGCTCTGATCAGTAGTAAAACGTGAAGTGGTCTTGCCTCTGTACTATCGGGGCGATCAGTAAATTGCTAAACGGCTCACAGCCTCATCGTATCGATTGTGCAAATAGGTTTCATACGATTGAATACGGTAATACTCACCGCCGAAACAGGAAATACCACGGTCCCAATGGATCGGTTTGTTCGTTTGTTGGTGTTTCTGTTTATTTGAGCCCGCGCTATGCCTTTTTACACTTTAACTAAAATCTTAAGTGCAGCCGTTGTTGCGTCAACGCTGTGCGCCATCCCGATGGCTAATGCACAGGAGTCAGCAGACTCTGTCGTGACCATCGCAAAGGAAGAAGGCGTGAAAATTAGTAATGTTGATGATTGGGACTTTGGCAGTTGGGCCGTACACGAAATATCGGATCGAGCGGTACGTTTGCGTGACAATACCTGCGTTTATTCATCAACCGGTAGCTACAGCCTAACGCTCAGTAGCCAAAACGGTACCAACCGACTGCGCTTAATGAGCGCTGATGGTGAAAGAATACGTTACAACGTTGTGGTGCGTTATCGAGATGGTAGCGGTTTAGCTAGGCAGAATATCAATAGAACCGGCACAACAATCAACAATATGTCTGGTAGCCTGACCTTAGGCTGTACGGGTGCTCGAAATTGGAATCTCCGATTTATACCCATCGTAAATAAACGGCAGTTTAACCGTGCATCGCCTGGTATCTATCAAGATGTGGTGACATTATTGGTGACGCCCGAGTAGTCGTACTCATCCTTAACACCACAATAGCCATCACAAGCTATCCAAACGAGTATCGCGAAAGATGCAATCAAAAGCGCCGCCCATCCGTTTATGGGTTACAGGGCAGCAGATGGGTAGCCTAGCCGCGCGTAGTTAAAGCAGTTGAAGGGATCTATGTCGAACACTGCGTGACGGGTATGGAACGAACCCACTTTGTTACTGTCTGCTTTATATCTGCTTACTTTTGGAGCGCAGGCGCATGAAGTTACCCGTAAACCCCAAACGCCGAGGCCTGTTGCAGGGTATCGGTGCGTTGTCCACTGCAGCCGCATTACCAGCACTTGCAGCTTCTGACGCCGAAGCTGCTGAGCCGGAACCCGAACAAGAATTTGAAAAGTACGGCATTCGTAATTACTACGCGCCGGAAATAGAGCTTGATTATTGGATTGATGCCAATGGTAAGCCCTCAAGTTTTTCTGTACTAGAGCAAAAGGGCAAATGGGTGTTTTTGAAGTTTTTTCAAAACTGGTGCCCGGGTTGTCACAAGTCAGGCTTTCCAACGTTAAAAAAATTCTCAGATGAATTTCATGAGCATCCTGATGTAGCCATTGCTGCTGTGCAAACGGTGTTTGAAGGGTTTAGTAGTAATACACAAGCCGCCGTGCGTGAACTCCAGTTACGTTATGAGTTACCTATAACAATGGGTCATGATGTAGGTACTGAAGAAACTCAACACCATCCCCTCACGATGCGTAACTATCGAACTGGTGGCACACCATGGTTAGTGTTAATCGATCCTGAAGGCGTAGTCGCGTTTAATGATTTTCATGTGAGCTCTGATGGGTTGATTGAGTATGTGAAGGGGCAGGTGGGTTAGGACGTTGTCATCCCCGCCTTCGCGGGAATGACCAAATCAGGCAGGATTGACCAATGACCTAAACACTAACCTTCAAAGCATCCTTCCACACGGCAAATTTTTCAACCAACGACAATTGCGCCATAGCCGGGCTAGTGGATGGCATCGTAATCAGCTCCACATCGTAAGCATCCCACCGACTCTCTTTAACTTTCTCAATATGGCGGCTAAACATCGCGTTAGCTGCCTTACCATTAAACACAATGCGCTCAATTGAGGTGTGTTGATCAAGAAATTGTAGTATCGGATTAACCTTTACTGTGTTCTTATCGATGGCCGAATCTAGGCTGCCCGGTCGAACGCATTCAGCCAGCACATCCCACAAAGCGATTTGATTGGTTTTCAGTAACTGTAATCGGTGCGCATAGGGCCATTGCTGTAGATCTATTTTTTCGATGGGTGTGTCACCGAAGCTGGCAATGGCAATAGGCCAAAACGCATTGCGTGGATGGGCGTAGTAGGCCACCTCATTGAGTGACGCCACGCCCGGCATACTTCCCAATACCAATACCTTGGCATCCGCCTGAGATACGGCCTGAAAAGAACGAATTGGCTGGTCGTTAGATGACATTTGCCCATAATGCCTGTGATTGGGCCATTAGTGTGCGAAATAGGGGCAGCTGGATAGCATGGCGTACTCAAATTGAGTATCATCGTCCAACTGATTTTATAGACAATTAAGAGCCCCTAAACCGATGATCGAGAACCTTATTGGCGGCGTGCGCGTTGCCAGCAAAAGTGGCAACAAGCAATCTGTATTTAATCCAGCTACGGGTGAAGCCATAGACGAGCTTGGATTATCCAGTGCTGATGAAGTCAATGCTGCCATTCAAAACGCGGCTGATGCCTTTCCAGCGTGGTTTGCCACCACGCCAATGAAGCGAGCAGCAGTGATGTTTCGCTTTAATGAATTGCTAGGGCAGCATGCTGATGCGATTGCACGCGAGATTTCACGCGAACATGGTAAGACTCACGATGATGCTTTAGGTGAAGTGCAACGCGGTAAAGAGGTTGTTGAATTTTGCTGTGGCATGCCGCAAATGCTGAAAGGCGAGTTCTCCCGCAACGTTGGCCCTGAAATCGATAGCTTCTCTGATCGTCAAGCGCTGGGTGTCGTTGCCGGTATTACACCCTTTAATTTTCCCGCCATGGTACCGATGTGGATGTACCCAGTCGCAATTGCTTGCGGTAACACGTTTGTACTAAAACCATCTGAGCGTGACCCATCTTCTGTGATGATGATTGCTGATCTTCTTCATGAAGCGGGATTGCCACCCGGTGTACTTAACGTTGTGCACGGCGATAAGCTCGCGGTGGATACGATTCTAGATAGCCCTATTGTGCAAGCGGTGAGCTTTGTTGGTTCAACACCGATTGCCGAATACGTTTACAACCGTGGTACTCAAGCGGGTAAGCGCGTTCAAGCATTGGGTGGTGCTAAAAACCATATGGTTATCCTGCCCGATGCCGATATGAATCAAGCCGTCGATGCATTAATGGGTGCAGGTTTTGGTTCGGCAGGCGAACGTTGCATGGCAATCTCGGTTGCTGTACCGGTAGGTGAAGAGACCGCTGACAAACTGGTAGAGATGCTACGCCCAAAAGTAGAGGCACTAAAAATTGGACCATCAGACGACGCCGATGCTGAGATGGGTCCGGTTATCACTAAAGAGGCGAAAGAGCGTATTGTTGGTTTGATTGACGCAGGTGTAGAAGCAGGTGCCGACCTGGTCGTTGATGGTAGAAGCCTAAGTATGCAGGGTTATGAAAACGGCTACTTTGTTGGTGGTACGTTGTTCGATAAAGTGACTACCGATATGCGCATCTACAAAGAAGAGATCTTTGGCCCTGTGTTATCAGTTGTGCGTGCTGGCACCTACGAAGAAGCTGTCACCATGATCAATGATCATGAATACGGTAATGGTACAGCGATTTTTACGCGTGATGGCGATGCTGCACGTGCGTTTGCCGATGGTATTCAGGTGGGTATGGTAGGTGTAAATGTACCGATTCCTGTGCCTGTGGCGTATCACAGCTTTGGCGGTTGGAAGCGGTCGCTGTTTGGTGATCACTCTATCTATGGGCCTGAAGGTGTACATTTTTACACTCGCCTTAAAACCATTACGGCGCGTTGGCCTTCTGGTATTAAGGATGGAGCAGTATTTAAATTTCCAACCTAGTTTCTAATGATATGAAAGCTAAGGCTGCAAGCCGCAGTAGATCGATGCTGTGTTTGCAGCTTGATTGCATGGCATAGCCTCGTGCAATCTAATCAACAAACACCGCCAGCCATGGGGCTGGTGGTGGGTATTTTGGTGATGGCTTCCAGTGTCAGCATCATGTCTACCGATATGTATTCCCCGAGCTTGCCAAGTTTGGCTGGCTACTTTGATACCACTCCTTCACGCGTACAACTCACTATTAGTTTGAATCTGCTGGCCTTTGGCATGGCGCAGTTGGTTCATGGGCCTTTGTCTGATCGATTTGGACGTAAGCCTGTTTTAATAGTGTCGTTGTCGCTGGTGGTGGTGTTCAGTTTGCTGTGTGCGGTGGCGCAAAGCATTGAACAGTTGATCGCAGCAAGAATTGCACTGGGAGCATGCGCTGCAGCAGAAGCTGTGGTGGGGCTCGCCATTATTAAAGATCTTTATACCGAGAAGCAGCAAGTTAAAGCGTTTGCGCTGTTAGGCATGGTGATCGCCATCGCACCCGGCATTGCCCCAATTATTGGCGGCTATTTGCATGTACTGTTTGGTTGGCAGAGTAACTTCTTTGTTTTAGCTGGTTTGGCCGTACTGGCATTGTTAACGGTATGGCGCTTGTTACCTGAATCCGCTACGCCTGACCCACTTGCGATTGTGCCAAAAACGGTCATACGCAACTATTTGGTGTTGATAAAAAACCGTGAGTTTATTATTCACAGCGTTATTTTAGGTGTCTCGCTTGGGCTGATATTTGTGTTCGTTACCGCGGCGCCGTTTGTTCTGATCGATTTATTAAACGTGCCGGTTGATCAATTTGGGTACTACCAAGGAATGATTGTGCTGTCATTTTTCATGGGCAGCTTGTTTGCTTCTCGCTTAGCTGAGTCAATTGGCTCTGACACCTTGCTTGCTATCGGCGTTGTCATGATCCTTATTGGGGCCGTCATATTGTCTGTATTGGTTGTGTTTAGCATCTACACCGCCAATACGTTTACCGCTGCCTATGCCGTGATGACCTTTGGTATGGGGCCACTTTTTGCGGTAGCGCCGAGCTTAGCAATGCGCAGCATAACGGGTGGTAGTGGTTCTGCATCAGCCATGTTGAGTGGTATTGAGCAAATGACTGCGGCGGCGGCCGCTATTGCGGTGACTGTTTTAAATGATGGGACAGCTCGCCCAGTTGCGTTGGTCACGATGGTGTTGCTAATTGTATTGTTGTGTTTGCTTAGAGCGAGAAGGCGATAACCGTCACTTGAATTGAAGTCAAAATAATGTCAAGGTTGGCGCGATTTCTCTAACCGTCATTATTTTAGCGCATGAATTGTTCAAAATTAGCCCAACATTTTTTGTGTTTTTTTCGACCACTCGTAATACTTGTTTTCGCCACCACTCACGCATACGCCGCACCGCAAGCACCAAGCAACGTAAGAGCTTTGTTGTATTCCAATACTGCGGCAGAATTATTCTGGACATCCAGCGATGGGCATCGTGTTCGCATTGAGCGAAATGGTGAATTGTTGGGTGTTTACGATGCAAGTAGTTTGTTTCAATCCGGGTTGAATCCATCTCAACAGTACCGATACGTGTTGCAAGCTGTAAATTCTGATGGTGAGCGATCCCAGTCATGGCAAATCGATATTGCGCCTGGTGACCATCCGCTTTCCGATAATCGGATTAATGCTTCGCTAGGTGATACGCCGGGTGAGTTTGCTAACACCTTGTTGAACAACCAAGCCGCACCACAGATGCCGGTTCAATTGCCGCAACCGCCTAGTAACGTCAGTGCTTTGTTGTATTCCAGTACCGCAGCAGAATTATTCTGGACTCCCAGTGATGGGCAACGCGTTCACATAGAACGTAACGGACAATTGTTAGGTATATTCGAAGCTCGCAGTTTGTATCAACCTGGGCTTGATCCGTCTCAACAGTACCGATACGTGTTGCAATCTGTTACTGCCAACGGCGTACGATCATCGTCTTGGCAGATCGATATATCACCGGGTGACCATCCACTTTCTAACCGTAGAATTGATGCTGTTCAAGGCGGGGCAACGGTTGTACTAAATGATGCGC
>CALJAA010000037.1 GCA_938028465.1 uncultured Granulosicoccaceae bacterium
GTCGTTGCAGCCTTGCCAATGTAAGCCCGGTTGAGGCATTATTAGAGCGATTACAACGTTTTAAACAACTTATACACTCCCTCTTAGAAGGGATACTGTTAAAAGAAGTACCATTTCACTGGAGGAGTTTGAATGATTTTCAAAAAGAAAAACGGGCAGAAAATGCCTTCACATGTTGTAGATATGGCCGAGTCAGTTAGTAAGAGCGGCTCAGAAGTGAACCGTAGAGAATTTCTAGCCATTGCTAGTATTTTTGGTGCAAGCGCTACTACTGCATACGGCATGCTTGGCTTAGTTGCGCCATCTAACGTGGAAGCTGCTGCACACGCGAAGGCCGGCGGTACTGTTCGTTATCAAACTGAAGTCCGTGCACTAAAAGATCCTCGTACTTATGATTGGTCACAGATCGCTAACTTTTCACGCGGTTGGCTTGAGTACCTTGTTCAGTACAACAATGATGCAACCTTTGAAGGCAAGCTTCTAGAAAGCTGGGACATCAGTGCAGACGCCACTTCATACATACTAAATGTACGCAAAGGCGTTAAGTGGAACAACGGTGATGATTTCACTGCAGAAGACGTTGCGCGTAACATCATCGGTTGGTGTGACAAGAGCGTTGAAGGTAACTCAATGGCCGGTCGTTTCGCCACATTGATCGACGAAACCACAGAAAAAGCGATCGAAGGCGCTGTTGAAGTGCTTAACAGCCACACGGTTAAATTGAATTTGCCTGCTCCTGATATTTCTTTGATCGCGGGCATGGCTGATTATCCAGCTGCTATCGTGCACAAGGACTACGATTCAGAAAAAGCGCTTGAAGCGCCTCTAGGTACTGGCCCATACATACCTGAATCACTTAAAGTAGGCGAGAAAGGTGTGTTGGTTCGTAACCCTGATCACAAGTGGTGGAACGAAGGTAATGGTGCGTGGATGGATCGCGTTGAGTACATCGATTACGGTACCGAGCCAGCATCTCACTTTGCAGCATGTGAAGCTGATGAAGTTGACTTTACTTATAGTGTTGAAGGCTCTGAAATCTTAGAGCTGATGGATACACTGGATGGATTCGAAAAGAAAGAAGTTGTTACTGCCGCAACCATTGTTATTCGCCCTAATGCGAAAGCTGAAATTGATGGTAAAACTCCATATGCTGATGTTCGGGTTCGTCGCGCATTAGCCATGGCTGTTGATCCGGCGGTTTGTTTAGAGCTCGGTATTGGTGGCTTAGGTGTAGTTGCGGAAAACCATCACGTTGGCCCAATGCACCCAGACTACGCAGAGCTACCTAAACAGAAAGTAGATCCTGCAGGTGCTAAAGCACTAATGGCTGAAGCGGGTATGGCTGATTACGAGCATGAACTAGTATCACTAGATGCTGGCTATCGTAAAGACACTACTGACGCGGTTGCGGATATGCTTCGTAAGGCTGGCATCAAAGTTAAGCGTACGGTACTGCCAGGTTCTACATTCTGGAATGATTGGGTTAAATATCCGTACTCATCAACTAACTGGAACCACCGCCCACTGGGTGTACAAGTACTTGGCCTAGCCTATCGTTCTGGCGAAGCATGGAATGAATCAGGTTTCGAAAATGCTGAATTTGATACAGCACTTAAAGAAGCCGTTGCTTTGGCTGATGTCGATAAGCGGCGCGAGAAACTCGCAATATGTGAAAAGCTCATGCAAGACAATGGCGTAATTGTTCAACCGTACTGGCGTACATTGAATAACTATGTCAAGTCTAATCTAGGTGGTGCGGATCATCACATTACTTTTGAGCACCGTCCGCAAGATCTTTACTGGATAAGCTAATTCGCTTTCGCTAGTATTAAAAAGGGTTGCCTTCAGAGGCAGCCCTTTTTTCGTTTAGACTGAGTCAAAACAAACCGAGAAAATTGATGGGCAGTTTTTTATTAAAACGGTCGGGGGTAATGTTACTTACCGCTCTGTGCCTAACATTTATCGTTTTCTTTCTTACCAATCTTGAACCCAATCTCGAAAAGCTCACCAAGAGCGAAGGCAATATGCGCATGTCGGATGCGGCCGTGCAGTCGTGGTTAGAAAAGAATGGTTATCGCCAACCACTAATTAAGCGCTATAGCGAGTGGTTGGGCATTGCGCCGGGTTGGACGCGTACAGATGAAGAGACGGGTAAGGTAACTGGCCGTTGCATTAGGCGCGCAGAAGATCCAAGTAATCCACCTAAGTATTGCGGGCTACTGCAAGGCAATTGGGGATTCTCATTAGTTTTTAAAGAAGATATCGCTCCCATCCTCGCTGAAAAGCTTAAGCACACCGCTAAGCTAATGATGTGGGTAATGATTGTGATGGTGCCGGCTGCATTAATTATTGGCATTATCGCGGGGATGCGCGAAGGTTCGAAAACAGATCGAACCCTCTCTGGTTTTTCAATACTAACAACCTCAACGCCGGAGTATGTATCGGGCGTTATATTTATTGTGGTGTTCTCCAGTAAGCTCGTTGGGCTTAGGTGGTTTAAGGGCACAGCCACTACGGCAATGGAAAACGCTACGTTTGAAAATTTTACCTTGCCTGTTATGACGCTCGCGTTATACGGGATCGGTTATATCGCTCGGATGACACGCGCGTCAATGGCCGAAGTCATGAATGAACAATATATTCGAACTGCCAGGCTAAAGGGCTTGAGCTTCTCGGGTGTTGTTTTAAAGCATGCGCTGCGCAATGCATTGATAGCCCCATTTACGGTTATTGTTTTACAAATACCCTGGCTATTGACCGGCGTAGTGATTGTTGAAACCTTATTTAACTACAAAGGTTTTGGCTGGACGCTGGTGCAAGCGGTAGGTAATAATGACATTGAATTGCTACTGGCCTGCTCGGTAGTGGCGGTGGTGGTCGTACTGGTGACTCAACTGATATCCGATATTGGTTATGTCTTTCTCAATCCACGCATACGGATAAGTTGAGGGGCTGACAATGGATAGATTAACCGCATCAGAAATATTTATACGCATGGTTGGCCAGTTCACACCCGTGTGGATTGGCTTGGTCGTGATCCTAACTCTGTCAGTGATATTCAGGCGCAAGCTAGGCCTTTACGGCAAGCTCTTTGGCAGTCCGATCGGTATTGCCGGTCTCGTGCTTGTATTGTTCTGGATTCTTACCGCTATATTCGCTGACATGATCACGACGATGGATCCGCTCACGCAGATATCAGGTATGAAAAACAAAAAGCCGGGCTGGCCAGTGACTGGCATGGAGGGCCATTGGTATTTACTCGGTGGTGATAATTTAGCGCGAGACGTGTTTAGTCGGATGGTGAAGGGCAGCCAAATAGTGTTAGCCATTGCGCCTGCGGCCACTATTTTTGCTTTTATGGTGGGTATTACACTTGGTTTGCCGGCAGGTTATTACGGCGGCAAGTTTGATACTGCGCTGAGCTTCTTAGCTAATTTAGTGTTGGCATTCCCTGTTATTTTATTGTTCTTTCTTTTGGTAACCCCTGAGATTCGATCAACTGGTGTTCCGCTTTGGTTAGCAGGCGTGTTGTTCTTGTTTCCGATTATCTTTTTCTGTTTGCTGTTTTATTCAAAGTTTAGTGGGCAGCCGGGCAAGCTATTTGTGTATCTGGGTGTAACGCTAGTGCTAGGTGGTTGGGCCTATTCTGGGCTTGCGTTTAATAGGGATCCGTTAGAAGTGTTTTATATGGATCCCAACCTGCTTAATATCTTTGTATCGGTGGTGTTTGTTAATTCTCCTACGGTATTTCGTATTGTGCGTGGCTTAACCATCGACATCAAAACCCGTGACTATGTTGCAGCGGCACAAACACGTGGTGAATCCGCTTGGTATCTTATGTTGTGGGAAGTCCTGCCCAATGCGCGAGGGCCGTTGATTGTCGACTTCTGTTTACGCATTGGTTACACCACAATATTGCTGGGTACCTTGGGTTTCTTTGGGCTTGGCGTATCGCCTGAGAGTCCGGATTGGGGCATGACAATAAACGAAGGCCGAAAGCTACTGGCGGTCTACCCGCATCCTGCTTTGCCTCCTACGTTTGCATTAATGTCATTGGTGCTTGGGCTTAATTTGCTAGCTGACGGCTTGCGTGAAGAATCACTACGAGACTGATACGACCATGAGTGTTGAACCCATACTTGAGATCGAAAATCTAAATATCTCGTTCTTTGTGCGAGCGGGTGAAATACCTGCAGTCATGGATTTTTCCTGCAAAGTCATGCCAGGTGAAACCATGGGCTTGGTTGGAGAATCCGGCTGTGGTAAATCCACTGTAGCGCTGGGCATCATGCGAGATATGGGCAACCGCGGCAAGATCGTTGGTGGTTCGATCAAGTTTCGTGGCCGCGACATGGGAGAAATGAGCGAGCAAGAGCTGCGTGATATTCGAGGCTCTAAAATTGCGATGATCTACCAAGAGCCGATGGCCTCTCTAAACCCTGCGATGAAAATCGGTAAGCAGCTGATGGAAGTGCTGATTATTCACGAGAAGGTATCAAAGGCTGAGGCTTACGAACGTTCCATCGCCATGCTTGAGTCGGTTAAATTGCCAGACCCGGCACGAGTAATGAATGCATACCCCCATCAGATATCAGGTGGCCAACAACAGCGTATCGTTATTGCGATGGCGTTGTTATCTAAACCCGATTTGTTGTTGCTCGATGAACCCACTACAGCACTTGATGTGACAGTAGAGGCGGGCATCGTTGAGTTGGTTAAAGAGCTAGGGCGTGAGACGGGTACGTCTATGCTGTTTATCTCACATAACCTCGGTTTAATATTAGAAACCTGCGACCGCATCACGGTGATGTATTCAGGTGAGGCGGTTGAAACGGGCACGGTACACAATGTATTTGATGAGATGCGTCACCCATATACACAAGGCTTATTTAATTCCATACCGTTGCCGGGTGCTGATAAAAACACTCGCCCATTGGTATCCATTAGAGGCCAGCTGCCATTGCCCATGGAGCGCCCGCATGGTTGTAACTTTGGCCCGCGCTGTGATCACTACATTGAGAGTGTGTGCAATGCGGATGAGGTAAGAATGCAAATGGTGGATGAAGCGAATGATCATCGATCACGTTGTATGCGTATCCAAGAGATTGATTGGAATGCCGAGCCTGAACGAGCAGTGGTTACAGATCCTACAACGCCGGGCAAGGTCGTGCTGGATGTTAAGGATCTGAAAAAGTACTACGACGTAGCTGCTAACCAAATGTTTGGCGGCAGAGAATCTCGCACGGTTAAGGCAAATGAATCAATTACTTTGCAAGCGCGTGAATCTGAAACTGTGGCCATTGTGGGCGAGTCTGGTTGTGGTAAATCAACGCTGGCCAAGGTGCTATTAGGGCTTGAGACGGCAACGGCAGGTACAGTTACGCTTAATGATGTGTCTATTGGTAATTTAGCGGTGGGTGATCGCGGCACTGAAACGGTCGCATCAGTACAGATGGTTTTTCAAAATCCGTTT
>CALJAA010000038.1 GCA_938028465.1 uncultured Granulosicoccaceae bacterium
CTCGTACTTGTCTCTGAGTGACTTTTCTTCAAGCTCTTTTTCAAGCTTAGCGCGATCAAGCCCATTTTTAAATTCGTCGCGTTCTTTCTCTACTGAACTCAATGCTTGAGTAATCGCAAGCTTTTGCGCCACCTCGCCGGCACCAAGCTTACTTTTTAATTCCTGAATCTCTGCATCCTTAGCAGCAGCGGTTTCTTGTAGTTCTTTTTTTAGTTTTACGTTGGCTAGCTCTATTGCTGCAGCCTTATCGAGCGCTGCTTGCTTAAGTTCGTTCGCTAGGCTGTCGCGCTCTTTTTCTACAGCTGCTAAGGCTTCATTTACAGCAAGCTTTTTTGCAACATCACCTGCATCAAGCTTGCTTTTTAATTCTTGGATTTCAGCGTCTTTGCCTGCCGCAACCTTCTGCATTTCACCGCCCATTTTTTGGGTAGCTAACTCAACTGCATTTTGTTTTTCCCGCTCAGCTAGCTCCAAGCGCTCATGAAGCTGCTTCTCAAACTCACCATCACGAACCTCCTTAAGAATGTCCGCATACCCGGCTTCGTCAATTTTGAATGCTTTCCCACATTCGGGGCAGATAATCTCATTCACCGGGATTTTCCTAGAGAGTTAAACGGGTTGGGCCTTATTCTACTGTGTCTGTAGGCCCGTCGTCTTTGCTGAGTATCCCCGCAATGTGTCATCCCCGCTCAAGGTCATCCCCGCGCGGGGATGACCCTACGCAAGATAACAAAGCTACCGCAGCAAAGCCGCAATCTGCGCAATATGTGCATCCTGAATATCATCGGCCTCCAAGGCATCATGCAGCGACAGCACATAATCAGTGTTGCTTCCACTAGGTCCACTAGACACTCGGATATGATCTGCAATCATTTGTGCGGAGGCATCGCCTAGCCAGGCTTCATTGTGCTCTGGCGCAATGTACGTTAGTGCGTCCACGATACCCAATTCAGCGGTTTCAACGCGTAGTTGCTGGCGTTCATAACCATTCTTTTCGCGATGATCGAGCAAGGCGAGAGTCGAAGAGATTTCAGATTCAGGAATTTCAAATACGCGGCCTTCACAGCGCTCTCCATTCATAGGCACCAGTGTCAGCACTCGCCCAGGGGCTTCGGGTGTACCGCGGTGATCGTGAGACCCTTGCCAAAAACGCCGCGACCAACCCACTGCTGTGGCTCGATACGCGGCGATATACGGAATGTTAGGGCGCCATATAATGGACCCGTAGCCAAACACCCACAAAGACATAAGCTTAGCTGGGTAGCTATCTAAATGGCTAAGTAATCGTGACGTAGCTGTTCGTTATTAAGGACTTCTTCGGCAGTACCACTGAACACAATTTCGCCGGTATCTAGGATCAAAGCAGAATCGGCAAGCTTCAAAGCAGCTACCGCATTTTGCTCAACCAATACTGTGGTGATACCTTCGGCTTTCACCTCCAGTAACGCACGCTCGATGTCGTGACGTACAACAGGAGCAAGACCTTCATAAGGCTCATCCAACAGCAATAGTTTGATGTCACGTGACAATGCTCGCGCAATAGCAAGCATCTGCTGCTCGCCACCAGATAGCGTTGTACCCTCTTGCTTACGACGTTCTTTTAAACGCGGGAATAGATCGTAAATGCGTTCGTAACTCCAACCTTTATTACCAGCGATTTGTGCAAGATCGAGATTCTCTTCAACCGACAAGCCTGCGATGATTCTTCGATCTTCAGGCACTAACTGAACACCTGCAAGAGCCGCTTCAAAATCTTCCTTATCGTGTAGCGAAACACCGTTTAACCATATTTCACCCGATCGCAGTTCAGGTGCAGCTGCTCGAGCAATCGCACGCAGTGTTGATGTTTTACCCGCTCCATTTCGGCCAAGTAGTGCAACGATCTCGCCTTCATCAATCGAAAGCGATATGTCTTGCACAATATAGCTATCGCCATAATAGGCATTAATTTTGGTAGCAGTAAAATAGCCAGCAGGAGCGGTTGCCGTTGTGGCCTTAGACGCACTCATACTTGCTCCTCCCCTAAATAGGCTTCTTTGACACGCGGATCACCTTTGACTTCTTCAGGTGTGCCTTGGCATATGATCCGACCACCCGCCAATACGGAAATACGATCAGCCAGACTAAACACCACGTGCATGTCGTGCTCAATAATCACTTTGGTCATACCACGGGCCTTAATACGCTTAAGTAAATCAATGGTGGCGTTAGTATCGTGGCGTGCCATACCAGCGGTTGGCTCGTCTAGCAGTAACAAGCGCGGCTTTTGTGCTAAACCCATTGCTAGTTCTAAACGGCGTTTATCACCACGTGACAGGCTACCTGCTTCTATATCGCCCAAATCACCTAAACCAACATCCACAAGCGTCTCTTCAGCTTGCCGCCTGACTTCGGCTTCACTTGAGAAACGCTTAAATAAATTAAGTTTAAAGCTACCGTCGCGCTTTGCCAAAATTGGCACCATCACGTTTTCGAGTAGGTCTAACTCAGGGAATATTTCTGGCGTTTGGAATACTCGCACTACGCCCAACTGATTTATCTGGTGCGGCTTTTTGCCCGTTAGGTTTTCACCGTCAAATACCACATGCCCAGAGTCAGGCTTGAGCCTGCCAATGCACACGTTCAGTAGTGTTGATTTACCCGCGCCGTTAGGGCCAATAATGGCGTGAGTCTCGCCTTCTCTAACACTTAAGTCGATATCACTTAGTGCGTGCAAACCCGCGAAGCTCTTATGCACATCAGCAACATGCAGTACGACGTTTTCAGTACTCATGATTGGGCTCCCGATGCTTCGACTGCTTTAGCGACGACCTTCTCAGGCTTGCGAGAAAACAACTTACCTATTCTGCGCACGCCCTCCATGATTCCGCCTGGCAAAAAGATAACCACGATCATGAACATCAAGCCTAAGGTTAAGTGCCAGCCCTCACCAACAAACAAGCTTGTAACAGACACCAAAACATTCTCTAAACCATCCGGCAAGGCATCAAAGAAACGATGCAATATCTGCTCGTTGAATGATGAAAAAATGTTTTCAAAGTACTTGATAAACACAGCACCGATAAACGGCCCGATCAACGTGCCCGCTCCACCTAAGATAGTCATCAATACCACCTCACCTGAAGCCGTCCACTGCATGCGCTCAGCACCTGCCAATGGATCTGTCACTGCCATCAGGGAGCCGGCCAATCCCGCATACATGCCGGAGATAACAAACGCCCACAACAAGTAAGGACGCGTGTTAAAGCCTGTGTAGCTCATGCGAGTTTGGTTTGATTTGATCGCACGCAGCATCGTGCCAAAAGGCGAACGAGTAATCCGCATCGCGATAAAGAAGGCGATGATCAACACAACAGCGCAGATATAAAAGCCCGGCAAACCTGATGTTTTGATACCAAACAGGGTAGTTGATGGCAACGAGCGCGTAACTTCAATACCTGCCATAGCGTCTAGTGAACGCGCATCTTGTAAGGTGAGTTGCAAACCCGTCTCGCCATTAGTGATAGGCGTTAACACCGAGTAAGCCAAGTTATATGACATCTGCGCAAACGCTAAGGTCAATATAGAAAAGTAGATGCCCGACCGGCGCAAGCTAATAAAACCGATTAAAAAAGCAAACACGCCGGAAACAATGATACCGAAGATCATCGCCGGCACGATATTCATCGTGAGTAGCTTAAACGACCAAACTGCCGCATATGAACCAACACCTAAAAACACCGCGTGACCGAACGACAAATAACCCGTTAATCCAAACAACAAATTAAAGCCAATTGCGAAGATGCCAAAAATGGCAAATTTTTGCATTAGGTCAGGATAGTCTGCACCAAACGGTGCCAACCAAAATGGCATCGCTAATACCACTACCGAAAAACAAATAAATAGGATCCAATCACCCATTGCTGTAGGTCTAGTCATGATCAATCCTCCATTACGCCTTTACGCCCCATCAAGCCACGCGGCCTAACGAGCAACACGACAACAGCAACCAAATAAATAATAATTTGGTCGATGCCCGGGATAATGCTTTTAACTTCATTCATTGAGGCGAATGATTGCAGGATACCTAATAGAAAACCTGCCAACACAGCGCCGCCAAGAGAGCCCATACCACCCACTACAACAACCACGAATGAGAGCACTAGGAAGTCCATCCCCATGTGATAGTCAGGCGGCAGTATCGGCGTATACATCACGCCTGCCAAACCTGCGCAAACCGTGGCAATACCAAACACGGTTGCAAAGCGTTTTTGAATATTAATACCCAGCATGCCAACCATCTCGCGATCTTGCATACCGGCTCTGACTACCATGCCGAATGTTGTGAACTGAAGAAACGCAAACACGCTAGCGATGATGATCCCTGCAAACGCTAGATAAATTAGACGCCACCATGGGTACACCACGTTATCGCCAAGGCCAAACCAAGAACCCACGTTGGCACTGCCTGAAACAACCGCAGGCGCTAATTGTGGAATAGGGTTAGCACCAAAGTAATGACGCACGACTTCTTGCGCGATGATCGCTAATCCAAACGTTACTAGAATCTGATCTGCATGAGCACGTTTATAAAAGTGGCGGATTAAACCGCGCTCCATGACCAATCCAATAATCCACATTACGGGAATGGCAACGAGTATGGCCAGCGGGACCGCTAAATCAACAATGATGGGCCCAACCACCGGAAACTTGGCCGATAAAATCGGCACTTCTTTATAGGCATCAAAAAAGGTGATGCTCTCATCTTTTACTTTCGTGGAAAGCGTTAATAGCTTTTGTAGGGTCACAGCACAAAAAGCGCCGATCATAAATAACGCACCGTGGGCAAAGTTAACAACGCCCAAGGTACCAAATACCAGAGTCAGCCCCAAAGCGATCAGCGCATAAGCACCGCCCTTATCAAGGCCATTTAAAATTTGTAGCAGAATTGCATCCACGAGAATATTCCGGTCACATTTTAACTAGAGAGAAATTAATATAGGTAGGTAACCCAACGCTTCGTACAAACAAAAAAACCGGCCCTTTTGGGGCCGGCTTCTTTGAACTAACAGACTAACTACGCACCGTTGTTGCAAGTACCTAGATCGCCGCCTGCGAACATTTCATGGTCAGGCGCGTACTCAACTTGAGCACGTGGAGTAACCTCAACAACTTCAAGTAGATCGAACTGTGAAGTTGGGTTTTCAGCACCACGTACAACCAAGACATCTTTAAAGCACTGGTGATCTTCAGCACGATACTCAGTTGGGCCATTACCCATGCCGTCAAACTTGTGGCCTTCTAGAGACTTAACAACTTCGCAAGGCTCGAAAGTACCAGCACGCTCACAAGCATCTGCATAAAGCAACGTTTGTACGTAGCAAGTGTGAGCAGCCTGTGAAGGTGGGAAACCATACTCTTGGCCAAATGACTTAACAAATGCCTGAGAACCTTCATCTTGCAATGACCAGTGCCAGTTGGTTGAACCGTAGATGCCTTTAACCGCATCACCAGCACCCTGTGCCATTAGACGAGAGTAAAGCGGAACGATAACAACGAAGTCTTTACCGTTAACTTGCTTATCACGCAAACCAAACTGTACAGCCTGAGTTAGAGAGTTGATCATGTCTTTACCGTAGTGGTTAAGGATCAACGTATCTGCACCAGAGTTTAGAACTGGCGTGATGTACTGGCTGAAGTCACCAGCGCCTACAGGCGTTAGTACATTTTGTGCTGTGTTCCAACCCAATCCTTCGGTAGTGTTCTTAACCGAATCATGAGTGGTGTAGCCCCAAGTGTAGTCAGCTGTTAGGTGATAAGCGTTACGCTCATTACCGTATGCTTTTTCAAGTACTGGGCCTAGAGCCGCACCTGACATGTAAGCATTAAAGAAGTGACGGAAGCCGTTAGCTTTCTTGTCTTTACCTGTTGTGTCGTTTGAGTGAGTCAAACCAGCCATGAAGATAATACCGGCTTCTTGACACAAACCTTGTACAGCGATCGCCACACCAGAAGAAGAACCACCAGTGATCATCACTGCTTTATCTTTTTCGATCATACGCTTTGCAGATGCACGTGCAGCGTCAGATTTAGTTTGTGTATCACCTGTTACATACTCAACCTTCTTACCAAGGATACCGTTGCCTTTAAGCTCGCTAGGTTGCATGGTGTTCATCATGCCGCCGTCGCCTTCACCGTTAAGGTGCTTAACAGCTAGCTTGTATGCACGTAGTTCGTCAGCACCTTCGTCGGCGTAAGCGCCAGACTGAGGAACATTGAAACCTAGCGTTACTGTGCTTGCATCACCAGGGTTATTTAGGAAATCAGCACCGTAGGCATTGCGGCTGAAAAACATCGGCGCGCCTGAAATAGCCGCAGTAGCTGCACTGGCTTTCAGTACGTCGCGACGTGACCAATCACTAGTTGGACCTGTTTTTTTACTCATTTATTGAATCTCCTCCAAACGGAAATAAATGCTGACATGGCGTCAGGATTATTGGCAAAAAGCCTGATAGCTGAGTGTGGATTGCTGGCCATCTGCCCTAGTCCCAACTCATTGCTCGATTATATGTGCTGAATCTGAACACTAAAAGGAAAACGTTTTTCTATATTTATCAACGACATAGATAATTTACTGAATTTCAAGAGTGCTATTCCGAGACATCAATAGCTCCAGTGTTACGAAAGGTAACACCCGGAGCATCATTTATGGGGAAGGCCTCTACGTGTCATCCCCGCGTAGGTGGGCATGACAAAGTACACGGGATGACGTTGTACGCGGGGATGACAATGCGCGAGCACTACACCGCAAGCGGCTTATCAAACAACCAAGAATCGAGCACGGCATGGCAATCATCAAGGCCGATATGCTTAAGTGCAGAGAAATCTTGCACCGTAGCTTCGATTCCCGCTTGCTCTAGCTCATTACTAACCTTCATTACCGTACTACTCACGGCATTCTTTGAGATTTTGTCCGATTTTGTCAGTAACACGTGCAACTCAGCTTGGCTTTGCTGTTGTATGTCGATCATTTGCCAATCGCTATCTTGCAGTGGCCTACGGATATCCATGACGATCACCAAACCCCTCAGTGACTCTCGTCGCGTTAGATAATTGACCATGGCTGATTGCCACGCTTTTTGTTTGGATTTGGATACCGCCGCATAGCCATACCCTGGCAGATCGACTAAATAGTGCCCTTCTGACACCAAAAAGTGATTAATAAGCTGGGTTCGCCCAGGTGTCTTACCTGTACGCGCCAATTTGCCGTTACGAGTCAGGGTATTGATCGCACTCGACTTGCCTGCATTTGAACGCCCAGCAAAGGCAACTTCAGCCTCTGATGGCGGGCATATTTGCACTTTATCGGAGCTGCACTCAAATTCAGTTGAAAAATAGATGGGGTTCATTCGATACGAGCTCTGGCAGTAGACGACAGTCTGCTAAAATCAGCTCTTAACTTGGCCGATAAAGGCCAGAGTCTAACTACTTTCTACACGGTTTTCCGGAGGTTTAATGAAAAAGCTGACCAATGCGGCATTGTTGCTGTGCCTTTTAATTGCAGGCCCTGCACTCGCAGCAGACAGTGATGCCGATGCACTCGTCGGTGATGCAGCAGCAGGCAAAGCCGCAGCAGCCGTTTGTGGCAGTTGCCACGGTGCTGACGGCAAGGCCTTGGTGCCTAACTACCCTAATTTAGCAGGCCAGCATGCCTCTTACGCAGCTAAGCAGCTCACCGAGTTTCGTGATGGGATTCGTGAAAACGCGATTATGGCTGGTATGGCTGCAGCCCTAACTGATCAAGGCATCGTTGATTTAGCAGCTCACTACGCAAGCCTTCCGGCAGTGAAGGGTGTTGCAAGTGAAGAAAACCTTAAAGCCGGTGAAGACATCTATCGCGGCGGTATTACAGCGGCAGGCATCACAGGGTGCATGGGTTGTCATGGCCCGAACGGCAGCGGTAATCCAGCGGCAGGCTTTCCAGCACTGTCTGGTCAAAACTCAGCTTACATTGTTGAGCAGCTCACGTATTTTCGCAGTGGCGCTCGCGCCAACGACGCAGGCGAGATGATGCGATCTATTGCCAAACGCATGTCTGACGAAGAAATCGCGGCAGTCGCCAACTACATATCTGGCCTACACTAGCCACAAGCTGTACTGTGTGGCACATCACACTGATGTGCCACAAAAGCCCCCTTGCTAACAGCCTTTTAACGACACATTCAGCTTCTATTCGGCTTGAACGCCTTAAGATAAGGGGCTAGGCATGGGGATTGCGTGACAGAAGGTTAAGCAGCACCCCAGCTATTGAACTCTAATACAGACACCAAGTCTGACTAGATACCTATACGGAGTAACCCATAAAATGATTTCGAATCGCATTACTACTGCACTCAAATTCGCAGCCTTCGGATTGATGCTGGCAACATTCGCTAGCACCAGCACAGCCGCACCTTATGCGCTTGTCGATCCGCCGCAAAACACGGCAGACAGTGAGAAAGTTGAAGTCCTTGAATTTTTCTGGCTTGGCTGCCCTCATTGCTACCAATTTGAACCCGCGATTGAAGCTTGGAATGAAAGCAAGCCTGACTACGTTGCGTTCGTTCGTGAAGCACCGCCACTTAACCCTTCTTGGGAAAACCACTCGCGTGGCTTTTACGCAGCACAGATAGCCGGAAAAGAACAAGAATTTGTAGTGGCTATGTTCAAGGCGATACACGAAAACAAAAAGAAGATGCGTAACCCTGAAAAAATTGCAGAGTTAGCTGAAGGCCTAGGCATGGACAAAGAGAAATTTCTTGCGTCAATGAAATCGTTTGGTGTTCAAGCCAAAGTTAACCGCGCCATGCTTCTTGCAAA
>CALJAA010000039.1 GCA_938028465.1 uncultured Granulosicoccaceae bacterium
TGTATCAGGGCAATATGCTCGGTGGCGCTGATCGCAATAAAACGACTAACATTGGCCGCTTTATGTTTCGAGTGGGTAAAGACAACCAAGAAAAAGCCTTGCAGCGTAAAGGTGCATTCGCTGTACAGCAAGGTGGCCGTATCATGACCGGGCTTGTTTTTGTAAACGAAGCCGACTGTAATAAAACTCAACTAAAAAGTTGGATTAAATTGGCAATGACATTTGTAGGCGAGCTGCCCGCGAAGTAAATGCGCCCTATCTGAGTACTGTCATCCCCGCCTTCGCGGGGATGACAGTAAGCGGGGATGACTAACCAACAACACTCTGTCGACGCTGCGACCAAACCACCGACAACAATATAATCACACCACCCACCAGCACTTGCCAGGACGGCACTTCTCGCAATATAAAATAGGCCAGTATCGGGGCTAATGGTGTTTCCAACAATGACAACAGCGCAGTTTCAGCCGGCGGCAAACGCCTCGCACCTTCTGACAAGGTAACCGATGCCACTGCGAACACCAAACCAAACACAAGTAAGATAGGTATCTCTTGTGCGGTGGTTTGCATTGGCTCGCTAAATGCCATAGCAAACGGTAACAAGAAAAGCGAAGCGACGACAGCAGGCAAAGCCGCTGTAGTGTTAGGCCACTTACGGTATACCACCATAGTGGCTGACATCATGAGGGTCATCCACAATGCAAGGAGCTCTCCTATACCACCTCCTGCACTTGCAGAGGAATAGAACACCACCACTATTCCGACAAGAGCAATGCTACTAGCAATGACAATAGTTCTACTGGGCTTCTCCCCTATAAATAGCCATGCCATTAATGCCGCAACAAAGGGTGATGATGAGTAAACGATAGCAACATTAGCGACACTGCTAAATTTGAATGCTGGTATAAAAGCCATGGTGCCAGCAGCCATTAGTACACTTGCCAATAGTGCCGGATAACCGAATGCGGCGATCTCACGCTTTAACATACCGCGCATCATCATATAAACGACGGTAAACCCAGCAGCTGCCAGGCCTCGCCAGAAAATGATGTCCCACGCAGTACTAGACACGCCGTTTGTGAAAATACCAGCAGAGCTAAATACCAATGCGGAGATGACCATTAGCAGAACACCAGCCGTGCGCGATGATTTAACAAATGAGTTCAATATCAATTCTCGATAACTGGTGGTAACGTATCACCCTAAGGACATTTTTCACTCTAGAACCACAGCGTACTCCTATGCTACTGACAACAGCATGTCAGCAGCATTCAGAACCGAGAAATAACGATTAGATCATGTCAAAAACAGTCCGATTTTTCGAAATCATCCAACTGCTTAGAGCGGCGAACAAAC
This sequence comes from uncultured Granulosicoccaceae bacterium, assembly GCA_938028465.1. Lineage (GTDB taxonomy): Bacteria > Pseudomonadota > Gammaproteobacteria > Granulosicoccales > Granulosicoccaceae > Granulosicoccus. The sequence continues at coordinate 1,357 of CALJAA010000039.1, forward strand.
CATTGCTCGCCCGCGATATGGCCGACACACTTGAGGTGTCGGTTCGCACTATTTATCGAGATATCGCAACTTTGCAAAGCCTGCGAACGCCAATACAAGGCGAACCCGGTATTGGCTACGTAATGCAACAGGGTTACGATCTTCCTGCATTAAATTTCAACGCCGAGGAAGCAGAAGCAATAACGGTCGGCCTAAGTATGATTGCTCGAACTGGTGATGTCGGCTTATGGAAAGCAGCTGAAACAGCGATGCGAAAGCTCAACCCAGTGAACAATGAATCCAAGCACCTCTTGACGTCAAGCTATGGCACCGCAGAGTCAGTCGGAGCAGACCCAAGCATGATGCGCTCCGCCATTCGTGCTGAACAAAAAATTTCAATTGAATATACTGACCTCAAAGATAACGTCACCAGCCGCGTTATCTGGCCGTTAGTCCTGATCTATTATTCAGAACAAACCATGCTGGTTAGCTGGTGCGAGCTAAGAAAAGACATTCGTCACTTTAGATTGGATCGTATGATTGCAAGCACAGTGCACGATGAGGATTTTATTGGGCAAGGTGGAAGGCTTAGGGACGAGTGGGAACGCACAATGAAGGAGGCAACGGTTGGTACTAAGGAGAGCGATGTGTTTTAGATGTCATCTCAGCGTAGTTCGTCATCCCCGCGTAGGCGGGGATGACAACCGTGCGGGGATGACCGGGTTCATCAACTAACAATATAAGTAGCCGACCCAGTAGAGATCAATTTATTATCTTGGTTAATCAACTCCATCTGAGTTGAAGCAATGCGCTTACCTAACCGTACAACCTTAGCCGACGCAGTAAAACGCTCTCCCACACCTTGCCTCAAGTAATCAATACGCAAATCAATAGTACCTAGATGCTTAAAACGATCCACAACCTGCATCGCTGGCTCATCTTGATGATAGTCCTCTATCGCCATCATCACCGCCAATCCGCCCACAACATCAAGCACCGATGAGATAACGCCACCATGTAGGCGGCCATATAAATAATGGCCAACCAACTCCGGGCGCATATCAAAGCCCACAAGCGCTTCATCCTTATTGAGCTTTTCTACCTGGAAGCCTAAAAATTCGTTAAAGGAGATTTTGTGCTCAAACATTTCACGCACAAAATCATCAAATATTTTTTTATCTTCCGGACTGCGCCGAGTTTTATCGTTCATCAAAGTCCGTCGTTTATTTTTGATGTAGCGTGACTGGAGTGGATAGATCTATAGCGGCTTCATAGGCAGCGTTAAGGATTTTTTCCCTAAAAAGCTGCCGTGTTTTAATTAGGGCTGCCTCTTCTTTTGTATAGTAGTGGATTGACCATTCAACAGCATGATCACCCGTATCTTGAATACGGATCTCTAAAGGATGCTGAGCCTCAAGGAAAATGTCAGGATCATCACACGCAGCAACAAAGGCTGCTTCAAACATCTCTTTAACTCTTTCGGGCGTTGTGTCGTATCCAATCTTAAATTTTAAGGTTTCTCGCAAACCTTTGGCTGAAGCGAAGCGCGAAAGATTGTGCACCGTATAGTCTCTAATTTTGGAGTTTCGTATCATCACTCGATGATTATCGATTAAGTTAAGCAACTCGGTATAAAACGGTCGGGTTCGGTATACCGTTGCATAAAATGTTTCATTTGAGTCGCTCAGCTTTACAACGTCGCGCTCCTCTAACATCTTGGTATTGAGTATCACCAAGCCGCTAATTAAATCTGGCGCCCAGGCACTTTGCGTTAAGGCTAAAAAGACACCGATAAAACCAATGACGCCACCAGCTTCGAGCAAGCTATTGAATCCGGCTATGCGAATAATGGAAATGAGCGCGATAATACCGATAAACGCACTAACAAAAATGGCCAAAGCGCGTGATGCGTAGGTATCTGCAATACGCTGCACACCACCTGATTGGATGGGCCGGCCAAAACGCCGACGAACAACGCGAGCACTAAGATGAGCGGTTAAATAACTCAAATACAATACAAATAAGATTGATAGTAATTGGATACCCAATCCCTGACCTGATTGACCAGCACCATAAAACCGAAAGTAACCAAGCAAGCCAACAGCCAAGCCATTGAGCCCACGCAGCACGTTGGTTCTAAAATCAAGGAGGTTTTCTGAGATATCGTCACGAGACAAAGCTTTGACGATACGAGCTGAGAACACAATCAACACAAGATTGATCAACAGCAGACCAACCAATAACGGCCAGCTCTCTACTAAGAGTGCACCTATTTGTTCACTCACCATTGATCACCTGTATAGACACGCCGGTATTTTACCCGTGAATGCGACCAATCCGTGTAAATAATATCGTCAGCTACCAATCGTACTAAGCCGATAAAGCGAGGAGCTTTCTCTTCGTCGAGTTTTGGACCAACATCACCCTGAGCGCTGGCAGGCTCTAACCTACAGAGTATACTTTCTCAAGAGCTTCGCAAAGTGCATTCATGGCTTCCTGAGGTGTTTTGGCACCCGAAGCAGCAGCAACCGGCAGCCTGCTGCCACTATAGCTTCTCAAGCTCTGGATAGTTAGGCACGTAAATACCACTTGGTGGCGCCACTGTTAATTGAAGCAATACCCTGTGCATATTGCTTTGCAGATTGTTTTTATGCTGGCGTTGTATCCGCCAATTAATTTATCGATCGCGAAATTAGCTCCTCTCTATTCGCTAGTTTTAGCTCATCGTCCGTGTTCGCCAGTACTGTGGTCTTTTTGGCCATCATGTATTCTTCTAAGCGAGAAACACCTTCGTCATGTATCACTAAACCCTTTTTACTTCGACGCCATAGGATATCTTCAACCTCTTTAGCCCATTCGCTGCGCATCAGGTAGTCTACTTCGCATTGATAAAGCCCACCGCTAAAATCAATTCCCAGATCATTCATTGACTCAGCAGAGCCAACAAGCTGCGATAATCTTGTTCCGTAATTTCGGGTGTAGTCATTTAACACATCATCATCAAGCCAGTTAAAGTGCTCACGCATTTTTTCTACAAATACTTCGTAATTCGAATCTGCAATATCCCCTCCTGGCAACACAGCTGAATAGGTCCAGGCTGGGCTTTTTACGCCTAAAGCTGGCGTTAACATATCAAGAACATCTTCAGACAATTTCCGATAGGTCGTTAATTTTCCGCCATAAACGGAGAGTATCGGTGCGCCACTCTTTGTGTCTAAATCCAATTTGTAATCGCGTGTCACCTTTGATGCATTAGCTGAAGCATCATCGTACAAAGGCCTCACGCCAGTGTAAGCCCATACTGCGTCATCCTTATTTATCTCTTTGTTAAAGTAAACGCTCGCAGATTTACAAATGTAACCCACTTCCCAATCCTCAATTTTTTGCTCCCCGGGCTGACCATCAACTTCAACATCAGTAGTACCTAGCAATGTGTAGTTGTGCTCATAAGGGACGGCAAAAATGATTCGATTATCCTCGTTCTGAAAGATATAGGTAAAGGGATGATCAAATACCTTGGGCACCACGACGTGGCTTCCTTTTACTAGGCGTATTCCGTGTGTAACAACATGTTTTTCGTCCAACGACAAGGTCTTTTCTACCCAGGGGCCTGCAGCGTTCACCACGGCCGTTGTCGTTACTGTACGTGTTTCTCCAGACTCCTTCTCATACAATGAAACGTTCCATTGTTCTTGAGTGCGTTGTAGGTCAGTCACTTCAGTTCGAGTTAATACTGTGCAACCCTTTTCTGACGCATCCAGAACGTTCAACACAACCAAGCGCGAATCCTGAACCCAGCAATCTGAGTACTCAAACCCAGAGGTGAATTCGCTCTTTAAATCGTTGCCCGCTATATGCTTACGCAGGTTTACCGAGCTTGAAGCCGGGAGCATTTTACGTCCACCAATATGATCGTAAATAAAGAGCCCTAAGCGAATCAGCCAACGAGGACGGAGTGCTTTGTGATGAGGCAATATAAATCTTAGTGGCCAAATGATATGCGGTGCCGCGCGTAATAGCACTTCCCGCTCTTTTAGCGCATGTCTTACCAGTTTAAAATCGTAATGTTCAAGGTAGCGTAAACCACCGTGAATGAGCTTGGTACTCGCAGATGAAGTGTGTTCCGCAATGTCGTCCTTCTCGCACAACAATACCTTCAACCCTCGACCTACGGCATCTCTAGCGATACCTGCGCCGTTGATGCCAGCGCCGATCACGAGTAGATCATAATCTGGTTCGGTACTAACTTTACTGTCCATTGTGATCAACTAGGTTGGAGTTGAATTACTCATCGTTGTTTGAACATCTAGGTTGTTTGATTATCTATTCAAACTCTAACAACCCGATTGAAACAGGAGGAGTGTGAACACACCCCTCCTCCCACTACTTAGCTAATAGCTTACTTATTCCAGCTTTTAACAAGCTCATCATAGGAAACGGTTACGCCTGGAGGCTTTTCGTTTTCTAGTTTCGCTTTTGGAGAGCCCGCTTGCGCTAACCAGTATTCAGCATCTTTTTCTTCGTTCAACTTAGGACCAAGATCACCCTGAACACCTGCGCGTTCGATACGGGCAAGCACTTTTTCCTGAGCTTCGCAAAGACCATCCAACGCGCCCTGTGCTGTTTTAGCACCGGACATAGCATCACCAATGTTCTGCCACCACAGCTGAGCTAGCTTTGGATAATCAGGAACGTTAGTACCCGTTGGCGACCACTGTACACGTGCAGGTGAACGATAAAATTCGATCAACCCACCGAGCTTGTCTGCGCGATCTGTGAAGTGTTGCGAATTGACTGTAGATTCACGAATAAACGTTAGGCCAACATCAGACTTCTTAAGATCGATCGTCTTTGACGTGACGAACTGAGCGTATAACCAAGCCGCTTTTGCACGATCCACTGGAGTTGAATCCATTAGAGTCCAAGAGCCAGCATCCTGATAACCGATCTTAGTGCCTTCAGTCCAGTAAGCGCCATGCGGAGAAGGAGCCATACGCCACTTTGGTGTACCGTCCTCGTTCATAACAGGCAGATCAGGCACAACGGTTGCTGCGGTAAACGCGGTATACCAAAACATTTGCTGAGCGACATTACCCTGTGCAGGGATAGGGCCAGCTTCGCCAAATGTCATGCCAGCAGCTTCAGGCGGAGAGTACTTCTGGAGCCACTCTATTGCCTTAGTTACAGCGTACACCGCAGCTGGTGAGTTAGTAGCACCACCACGAGCAACACACGAACCTGTTGGTTGCGACTTTTCGTTTACACGAATGCCCCACTCATCAACCGGCAAACCGTTTGGCTCACCAACATCTCCCATACCAGCCATGGACATCCATGCATCGGTATAGCGCCAACCCAACGATGGATCTTTCTTACCATAATCCATGTTGCCGTAAACCTTGCCATCAACACCTAAGCGTGACAAGTCACGACCGGTAAAAAACTCAGCAATATCTTCGTATGCTGACCAGTTCACCGGAACACCGAGATCGTAGCCGTATTTGGCTTTGAAGTCGGCTTTATTTTGGTCGTCGTTGAACCAATCGTACCTAAACCAATAGAGATTTGCGAACTGCTGATCAGGAAGTTGATATAGCTTTCCATCTGGCGCAGTGGTAAACGATGTGCCGATGAAATCATCAACATCCAAACCTGGGTTGGTTACGTCTTTACCTTCCCCTGCCATCCAATCCGTAAGATTACGGACTTGTTGATAACGCCAGTGAGTACCGATCAAATCAGAATCATTAACGTAGGCGTCATAGATGTTTTCACCCGTTTGCATTTGGGTTTGCAACTTCTCAACAACGTCACCCTCACCGATAAGGTCATGAGTTACTTTGATGCCTGTAATAGCTGAAAAAGCAGGCGCAAGAACTTGAGACTCATATTCGTGAGTACCAATGGTCTCTGAAACGACTTTGATTTCCATACCAGCGAAAGGTTTCGCGGCATCAATAAACCATTGCATTTCAGCTTTCTGCTCGTCCTCACTTAGTACCGACAGCCCACCAATCTCGTCACCGAGAAAAGCTTCTGCGGCGTTCATATCTGCCTGAACTGCATGAGTACTACTTATGAACAAAGCGACCGCTAACGCGGTTTTATTCAATTTATACTTACGCATTGGATACCTCCTAGAATTGTGTGAATGCGTATAACAAAATGGCTTTAGACGAAACTGAACACTAAAACTGCATAGATCAATGACACGCCCAAGGCCCACCACAAGTTCGACCCGATCAGTCCGAGCCAAGCAAGATTTATAAAAGCACTTCCGAGTAACGACAAAAAAAGTCGATCCCCTCTGGTGGTTTCGAATCGTAAAATACCGACTCTCGGACCACCACCAGGCTTGATCGCTTCCCATATACACATGAGAGAAAGCAAACCTAATATTGTTAGAAAAAAAGTAGCAGTGGGTGTTGTCCACGCCATCCAAGAAAGATTCATGATCTTGATCTCATGTTAGACACCTTAGACTCGTCCAAGAGCAAAGCCCTTCGCTATGTAGTTACGAACAAAATAGATAACTAATGCGCCCGGAATTATTGTTAACACCCCCGCTGCGGCTAACAAACCCCAATCCATTCCTGCAGCCGATACCGTTCTGGTCATGATCGCGGTAATGGGTTTGGCGTCCGTCACAGTCAATGTTCTTGCGATAAGCAACTCGACCCACGAGAACATAAAGCAAAAGAAAGCAGCGACGCCGATGCCCGACGCAATAAGCGGCATAAATATTTTCACAAAAAATTTCGGGAATGAGTAGCCGTCAATATAAGCAGTTTCGTCGATCTCTCTTGGCACACCTGACATAAACCCTTCTAGTATCCAAACGGCTAATGGCACGTTAAATAGACAGTGCGCCAGTGCTACTGCGATGTGTGTATCGATTAGCCCAAACGCGGAATAGAGCTGAAAATATGGCAATGCGAATACTGCAGGCGGCGCCATTCGATTAGTAAGCAACCAGAAGAACATATGCTTATCACCTAAAAATCGAAAACGACTGAACGCGTAGGCTGCTGGCAGAGCCACCGACAAGGAGATAATCGTATTTAGAACGACATAGGTAATTGAATTGATGTACCCGCTATACCAGGACGGATCATTAAATATCGTCATATAGTTTTGCAATGTTGGGTTCTGAGGCCACAACGTAAAGGTATTTAATATCTCCTGGTTTGTTTTGAAACTCATGTTGATTAGCCAATAAATAGGCAGCATGAGAAATACAATGTAGATCGTTGGTGTTAGCCATTTAAAATGCAAACTAAATCTTGATCTATTACTCTGCCTCGCACTCTTGAAGTCGATAGTGGTGTCGCTGGTGGCAGCATTACTCAGTTGATTACTCATCAATCTTGCTCCACTCTAGGGTCTTGCTTTTCAGCGCCATAGTTCTCCATAACGGTGTAGAACACCCAGGACAGAAGCAACACGATAAGAAAATAGATGATCGACATCGCAGCAGCTGGGCCTAGATCAAACTGCCCGATTGCCGTCTTCACTAAGTCGATAGATAGGAATGTTGTCGAGTTGCCTGGCCCACCACCCGTCAACACAAACGGTTCGGTATAAATCATGAAGCTGTCCATAAACCTAAGCAGAACAGCAATCAGCAGAACACGCTTAATTTTGGGTAATTGAATGTACCTAAACACCTTCCATTTCGATGCACCATCGATACGAGCCGCCTGATAATAAGCCTCTGGAATCGAGACGAGCCCTGCATAGCATAAAAGCACCACCAGACTAGTCCAGTGCCAAACATCCATCACAATAATGGTTGCCCAGGCATCAAATACGTTTGTCGCGTAGTTGTAGTCCACCCCAAGCTTCGACAGGGTGTTTCCTAAAAGCCCGATATCCGCCCTTCCAAACACTTGCCAGATGGTGCCAACGACATTCCACGGAATTAAAAGAGGAAGCGCCATCAGTATTAAGCAAACAGGAACCCAGATACCTTTTTTAGGTAGGGTGAGCGCGATGCAAATACCCAGTGGAATCTCTATCGTTAAAATGATCGCGGAGAACAATAGGTTTCGACCTAAGGCATCATGGAATCGACTTGAATGCAGAACCTCGGTAAACCACTCGGTTCCCGCCCAATAAAATACGTTGTTGCCGAATGTATCCTGTACAGAATAGTTAACCACCGTCATTAACGGAATAATCGCGCTAATGGCTACTAGCACGAAGACTGGCAAAACAAACAACCAAGCTTTATTGTTATAAGGTTTGCTCACATTAACTGCCTCATTCTAGCTGTCTCCGCTTACAAGAAACGAATCTTGATAAACACATACGCGTTCCGCATCAAAGATCGCATAAGGCTCGCTCGGTATCTCGCTATCTTCACTAACAATGACATTAACGGTGACACCTTCAATATTTCCACGCACGATTTTTTGCCTTCCTACATCTTCAATCGATTCAAGATCGAATTTCATACCTTGAGGGCCAGCTTTATCCGCTGACGTGAGCGTAATAAATTCAGGCCTTATGCCGATTTCGATTTTCCCGTTAAGATTCGAATACCCTTTGCTAAGTTGCACATCAACCGAACCCAGCCTTAGCGTTTTACCGGATACTGTGCCAGGAAATATATTCATACCAGGCGACCCTATAAAATAGCCCACAAAGGTATGCGCGGGATTATCAAATAGCTCTTCGGGTGTACCGACTTGCAGGACATTCCCTTCTAACATAACAACGACTTTGTCTGCGAAAGTCAACGCTTCCGTTTGGTCGTGCGTAACGTAGATCATCGTATGGCCCAGCTGCTCGTGCAATGATTTAAGCTTTGTGCGCAGCTGCCATTTCATATGTGGGTCGATAACCGTCAATGGCTCATCAAACAAAATGGCACTCACGTCATATCGAACTAAACCACGTCCAAGCGAAATCTTCTGCTTCTCATCAGCCGTTAGGCCCTGCGCTCGTCGGTTCGCTTTGTCCGCAAGTTCGAGCGTTTGAAGCATGTCAGCAACACGCTTGTCGATTTCCGACCTCTCAACACCTCGATTAACCAGTGGAAATGCTAAGTTTTCAGCAACAGTCATCGTGTCGTAGATCACTGGAAACTGAAACACCTGCGCAATATTTCTCTGCTCCGGCGACAGTAATGTCATGTCGTTGTTGTCGTAGAGCACCCGCCCGTTGGACGGTGTGAGCAAGCCTGAGATAATATTTAAGAGGGTAGTTTTTCCACAGCCGGAAGGACCCAACAGTGCATAAGCCCCTCCGTCCTCCCATTGGTAGTCAATGTTCTTTAACGCATAATCAGCTTCCGATGTCGGTTTAGGATTAAACGAGTGTGCTATTCGATCTAAAGTAATTTGCGCCATAGCTATGCAGCATCACTGTTTTGGGTAGGCGAGCGCACCAAAGCACCAGCTGAATTGAAAATGTAATAACGCGATGGGTCTAAATACAGTGTGATCGCATCTCCGGTGTTTACACGATGCACACCATGGGTAAGAAGCACCCAATGATCTTGTTCAGTTTCTACATGGATAAAAGTCTCAGAGCCAGACATTTCACTGGTCGTAACGACCGCGTTTAACTTCACTGAGTAGCGATCACTTGGGGAAAGCGACACGTGGTGTGGGCGTATGGCCACGGTGTATGAGTCGTTCGGTAAATCGTTTGATACCGAGCCAAACTGCTGTTTACCGTAAGTTAAAGCCGTATCCGTTTTCTCTACCTTGGCTAAATTTAAAGGTGGATCCGAAAATATTTGTGCCGTCGTAATATCGACAGGTTGATTGTACACATCTATAGTTGAACCAAATTGCGTCACTCGCCCTTCGCAAAGTGTCGCCGTCTGCCCACCCAACATCAGCGCTTCATACGGTTCAGTCGTTGCATAGATAAGTATTGCACCCGACTTACTGAATATTCGAGGTAGCTCTACACGTAGCTCTTCGCGCAATTTATAATCCAAATTTGCCAAGGGCTCATCAAGCAACACTAACTCGGCATCTTTAACGAGTGCCCGGGCGATGGCTGTACGTTGTTGCTGTCCGCCAGAGAGATTGAGTGGCGTACGCTCTAAGTAATCCGAAAGTTTGAGTAAATCAGCAGCTTCTCTCACTTTTTCGTCTAGTGCTTTTTCGTCCAGCCCCGAAAGCCGGAGTGGCGATGCGATATTTTCGTAAACAGTAAAAGCGGGGTAGTTTATAAATTGCTGATACACCATCGCTATGTTTCTGCGTCGCACCTTCACACCAACAACGCTTTTGCCATCAATGGTTATGTCGCCACTGGTTGGGCGATCGAGGCCGGCCATAAGACGCATGAGGCTGGTTTTACCCGATAGAGTAGGCCCCAACAGGATATTCAACGAGCCCCGCTCCATTTTCAATGACACATCATTGATATGAAGCTCGGTTCCAACTTGTTTGTTTACACCAGCCAGCTCAAGCATCGAATACCTTCCGTGCCATCCGTGAATTGGCAACTACCGCGAGACTCTCCAACCATTGTGTCGACGTCATCTGATTTCGTTGAATTAGATTAAGGGATATTCGTTACGAACAATAAGTCGCCAAATATCGAAAGTCAATCGAAACCGCAACGAAAAATAAAGCGAAAACTAAATGGAGGTTTCGGTTGTACTGACATCGAAACCATCGAGCAGCTTCCGGTACTCTTGATTTCTAATTCGGTCCGTCACGAAAGTGTCAATCTTAGATATGTGCCCAATCCGAACAGGCGCAGTTCTCTCTTGCTTTGTCGAATCGGATGCCAAAATAACGTGCTTGGCATTCGACACTATGGCTTGCGACACTTTCACTTCTCTTATATCAAAATCGAGCAGATCGCCGTTGATATTCATCGCCGAAGCACCAATAACAGCATAATCAACCTGAAATTGATTGATAAAATCTATGGTGGACTCGCCGACTATGCCACCGTCGCTCGACCTTACCTTGCCCGCGGTTATAAACACTTGATTTTCGCGCAAGGGGCTTAAGATACTAGCCACATTGATGTTATTAGTAATCACCATGAGCCGTTTATGGCGTACTAAAGCCTGTGCGACGGCTTCATTGGTTGTTCCAATATTGATAAATAAAGACGCGTTGCTAGGAATGATTTTTGCCACAGCTTGGCCAATCGCCTGCTTCTCTTTATAAGCAATTGCTCGGCGAGCCTCATAGCTCACATTATCAACCATCGAGGCAAGCCTAGCACCACCATGAACTCGCTCCAAGAGCCGAGCTTGGCTTAAAATCCCTAAATCCTTCCTGATTGATTGTGGTGTAACTCCAAATTTTTCAACCAGTGCCTCTACAGAGACGAGCCCCTTGACCTTTGCAACTTCTAGAATTTCAGTTTGGCGAGGCGTGTACATTTTCAAATTTTCGTTTAGCTTTCGAAAATCCTAAACGAAAATAAAAAGAAATTCAAAATTCGGATTTCCATCTGTGACGATCGGGCCACTATCCTCTTACTCGCTTGCGTATTACAACTCTACTCGCACTAATCGAATGTTATGAGCTGTTATGGGTGTGCGCGGGAGGCAATAAACTACTGCGAGCGATAAGCAAAAGAGAATAAAGCTTGACTTCGACATTTTGTCCATCGGTTGATGACAAATGCTCTACCGATAAAAATCATTAACTCCAAATCCATGACTGTGAGTCATTGATAGATAGAAACTTCACAGAGTTATCGTGGCATTTGTGCATTCCAATCTCAAACCAGACCGCATCCGACTTGACTATACGAACGAAAAAAGGCCAGTATTGACGCGTACGGGCTAACCGGCCCAATGCATCACTAATGGAGGATTACATGAAAAAACTGCTAATCGCTGCAGCCAGTGCAAGCGTACT
>CALJAA010000040.1 GCA_938028465.1 uncultured Granulosicoccaceae bacterium
AAAGCCGTTTACTTCATCTGGCAACACCGCAAGAGTTTTAGCTTGCTTAAGCTGCTTGAGGCCTTCTAAACACCAATTTGCTTCATCCAACGCATCTTCAAGCTTATCTTCTCTAATCAGGCGCGCAGCCTCGCTACACGCCTCGGCTGATTCTTCAACCGTTTGCGCAAGAGCTGCAGAACTAGCAATACTAATGATGCTCGCTGTAATAACTGCCACAAGGAATATTGAATAATTTTTCATGCCGTTTACCGTTGAAGTAGTGGTGTTCGAATTAGTTTTTATATTGGTTTTTGTTGTTGTAAAAGCACGCAACGTTGATAGGTAAACTATTTTCGTTTTTTTAGACGATTCTCTAGTTACGCTGTTGCTGGCTTTTTTGCAGGTAAGTTTTACCGATTCGTTAGCTATTTTTACAGCTATCTTTTAGGTGTTTTGGCGAGGGAATACATCCAACACTACTGGTTCGTTTTCGATTTTGTAAAAACGATTCATCGTGCTGACATTAGCAAATTCAACCTGCTTATAACTCGCCCTACCATAGCACTCATGAATATGACCAAAAATGTGATATTGCGGTTTTATGTTAACAATGCGTTTAAGCAACGATTTGCAACCAGTTTGCTCCGTTTCTTCAGGGGCACGATGCACTTCATCTAAAATCCCAAATGGAGGCCCGTGCGTTACTAATACATCGGTTCCCTCCGGGATGAGATTCCAATGCTTTTCTATATCACTGCCTGGGTCACGCATAAAGGCCCAAGTAAAAAAACGAGGTGTAATTGGGCAACCCCAAAAATGAACACCGTCGATTTCAATACCGGAATCATTCAGGTAATGAACACCGGCATCAGTAGCCATTTGTAATGCCGTGTCTGGCTGTTCTTCCAGAAAGTTGTCGTGGTTACCGGCAATAAACACTTTGTGCTTATGTGGCTTCGCTGCAAACCACGCTAAAAAATCACTGTAGTCAGCTTTGGAACCGTGCGCGGTTATATCTCCAGCGTGTAGCAGCACATCACCCTCAGGCACCTGTACCTCGGCGTGATCACCATGAGTATCGCTAATACATATCAGTTTGAGTTTCATTGCACTCTTCGCTAATAACTTGGCTTGCACTTATGTTCGTTCAACACTATAGCCCAATCAATGTTGATCATCTGCCGAAATTCATTTCGACTCTAATCCTACCGCCGTATGCACGTTTATAGTTGTTACTTTCGGCCCAAGTTACGTTAGGCCATATTTCGAAAAACAACCACGGCCTAAATGCATTACGCCTAATACGCACTCTAACCTCTGTGCCCTTATAGAAATTCTTTGCATCATCATTTTTAGACGTAATCGCGCTTCCAAGCACTTCAAAGGCATATGCAGCTTTTGGTCCACGGTCAGCATAGAATCCGGCAATACCCCCAATACTAGCGCCCTTATCCCCGTTTATCCATCTGATTTCAGTAGAATTACGAAAGTACAGTCGATCGTTTTTATATAGCAGGCGCCTAAAATCGAGCCTCAAACGATTTTCATAACCCGATGAAGAGTAATGGTAAAGATCATTGCTAGCAGTGAAGGTCCATAGATCATTAATGGGCTCTTCGGCAGCTGCACCAATGCGTCCAAACATCTGCACCTTACTATCGCGCGACCTAACACCCACATCAAATTTTACGCTACTGCGCTCTCGAACCTTACGTAAAAACCGCAACGCCAAAGCGACTTCTTCATCATCCTTTTCAAGCTGCTCTCTTCGAGCCGTATCCGTGCCTGCAACCAATTCATCCTCATCGCCTGAGCTGAGCAATAAGCGAAAACGTTTTTCTGATTGAGGCAATACCAATCGTAGTTTAATCTTTGCCTTAAAATCAGTTTCGCCAGTAGGCGTTTTAATCGTATCAACTCTTAGCCTAACCCAGCTATTATTGATGGTGCCATTACTTTCAGCGGAGCCGATGAAATCATCAACTTGTATGACAAAATTTTTGAACTTCGAATTAACGCTTTCATGTGCATCATCTACAACCGAACCCACGCCAGATAAAATTTTTGCTCCTCTGGTTTGCTCATTGCCAACAGCATTGCCAATATCTTCATTAGCGCCTTCAGCAACAATGATTTCTGGGATCACACCATTGTAATTTCTACCTGCCGCACCAACAGAATTAAAACCTAGCAACAAAAAAATTGCTGCATAGCAAATTAGGGGCTTAAATTTCATGTATAGCAAACCCGCTCAGCGAGCATCCCCTTTTAAGCCTGATGTTTGATCAATTGAATTTATTAATAATTGAAGTTCTTCTGCACTGCCAATTGAAATACGCAGCCAATCTTGCAGCATGGGCTTATCCCAATAGCGAACTAAAATATCACAACTATTAAGATGCTCGTGCAGTTGCTTTGCACCAATATGGCGAGGCGCTGCAAATATAAAGTTCGCAGCGGATGGTAAGACATTAAAATCTCGCGCTTCAAGCTGCTTAGTTAACCAATCACGGCTAGCGATAATTTTATTAACGTGCTCGCGATGATACGTTTCGTCGTTCAAGCTTGCGATGGCCGCCGCTTCAGCAACTACATCCAGCGGATAGGAATTAAACGAGTTTTTCACCCGATCAAGCCCAGCGATTAAATCCTCATGGCCAAAGGCTGCACCGATACGCATACCTGCCAATGAACGACCTTTAGAAAAGGTTTGCGTGACTAATAAATTGGGATAGCGATCAATTAACACAGTCGCGCTCTGCGCACCGAAGTCAATATAAGCCTCATCGACCAAAACTACTTTATTTGGATTATTAGCTAGCAGGCTTTCGATTTCGGTGAGTGAACAACTAAGGCCTGTGGGCGCATTGGGATTAGGAAAAACAATACCACCTACCTCATTAGGCATTTCCAACCAGTCGATCGAAAAATCATCCGACATTGGAAACGCTACAAACGGAATTTTATAAAGCTTGCAGTAAACAGGATAAAAACTGTAACTGATTGCCGGAAACACCAATGGTTGATCATTGGTGAAAAAAGCCATAAATGCTAGCGCTAATACTTCGTCTGAACCATTACCCACAAACACTTGCGAAGAATCAAGATCATGATATTTCGCCAACGCATCCCGTAAGTTTTGCGAAGCAGGCTCAGGGTAACGTCGCAATTGAGTACCATCAACGTCGGAAATCGCCTGCATCACCTGCTTGCTAGGAGGGTAGGGATTTTCATTGGTGTTTAGTTTCACGATGCGCTTGCCGCTGCGCTGCTCGCCTGGTACGTAGGGGCTTAGCTCTGCTAGCAGAGGCGACCAATATTGGCTCATAGGGATGCCGGCCGCGAGGCTAATCTGGTACTGGTAAGATTCATTAGTTCGAGGTTTTTCGGTTGCAACTGCTTATACATTTAATATTTGCTATGAACCCATAATAACCCAAGCCGAAAGGGTTGTAGAATGGACCGAGAGTCACTTTTTCGCTTTTAAGAATACCCTGACATGACAGACACCGTTGATTACATTGTTATTGGAGCCGGATCAGCAGGCTGTGTGCTAGCAAATCGCCTCAGTGCCGATGGAAAACACCAAGTCGCCTTACTGGAAGCTGGTCCAAAAGACTGGAACCCATGGATCCACGTGCCTGTTGGTTACTTCAAAACTATGCATCAACCGGCTACTGATTGGTGCTACACCACGCAAGCCGACCCAGGTATCAATGGCCGCACACTTAAATGGCCTCGTGGCAGGGTGTTAGGCGGCAGCAGTTCGATCAATGGCTTGCTCTATGTGCGAGGCCAACGCCAAGACTACGATCGATGGGCAGATTTAGGATGCGATGGCTGGTCATACAAAGAGGTGCTTCCTTTTTTTAAAAAAGCCGAAAACCAATCTCGAGGTGGTGATGAGTATCACGGTAGTGATGGCCCCTTACGCGTTAGCGATATGACGTTCAAACGCGATATTTGCGACGATTTCATTAATGGCGTTGTTGAAACAGGCACGCCGGCCTCAAACGATATCAACGGCTACGATCAAGAAGGCGTTGGTTACTACCAATTAACCGCACACAAAGGCAGGCGTTGCAGCACGGCAGTTGCCTACCTAAAGCCAGCGCGTAAGCGCAACAACTTGCGCATACTAACAAATTCACAAGCTACAAAAATTGTGTTTGCAGATCAAACTGCTAAAAGCGTAGAGTTTTTACAAAAGGGAAAACCCACTACGCTTCACGCCAACAAAGAAATAATTTTATGTGGTGGTGCAATCAATTCGCCACAACTATTACAACTTTCAGGTGTCGGCCCTGCAGCACTGCTAAAACAACATGGTATTGACCTAGTTGCCGACTCACCCGAAGTGGGTGAAAACCTGCAAGACCATCTTCAACTTCGTACGGTTTATAAAACCACAAAACCCAACACGCTTAATGATGAACTATCCAATGTTTTTCAAAAAACCAAGGCGGGTATCGAGTACATACTAAAAAGAAGCGGCCCACTTAGCATGGCGGCCAGCCAAGTGTATGCATTTTGCCGCACCAAGCTTTCTAATGAGCGCCCAGATATTCAATATCACTTTCAGCCCCTTAGCGCCGACTCCCCAGGTGAAGGCTTGCATCCGTTTTCTGCCATCACTGCATCGGTATGCCAACTAAGGCCAGAAAGCCGAGGGCACATTCGAATCCAATCGGCTGATCCACTACAACACCCTCTAATCACGCCTAACTATTTATCGACTGACCTTGATCGCAAGACAGCGGTAGAATCAATTAAGCATGTCAGAAAAATCATGGCAACTGAAGCTATGCGCCCGCACATTGCGTCAGAGCATTTACCTGATAGTGCAGCACAAACAGACGAAGAACTGCTGCAGCAAGCGCGCGAAATCGCCAACACAATTTACCACCCAACCAGTACCTGCCGAATGGGCAGAGACAGCGATGCCGTGGTAGATGCGCAGTTAAGAGTTAACAAGGTGAAAAATCTACGTATTGCGGATGCTTCTATAATGCCCGAAATAGTTTCCGGAAATACCAATGCCCCCACAATCATGATCGGTGAAAAAGCCGCTGATATGATTCTTAACCAGGCCTGAGCAACCGATGTCTGCATTTGATCGAGTTTTAGAAAAAGCGAAATCAGTTACACGAAATATCGTGTTACCAGAGGCCACTGATGTACGCGTACTAACAGCTGCAAGCCAAGCTCAAGCACAACAGCTGGTTAAACCAATACTGTTAGGCAACGTCGATCAAATCAATCAAACAGCCAATCAAAACACTATCTCGCTAAACGACATAACCATCGTCGACCCAACGTCAGCCGACAATCGCGAAAAATACATTGAGTTATTAGTTAAAAAACGCGAACGTCGAGGCATGACAATTGAAAAAGCAACAGAGGTCATAGACAACCCGCTGATGTTTGCAAATCTAATGGTTAGCGCTGGTGATGCGGATGGATGCGTAGCGGGCGCTATCACGGCTACAAGTGAAGTAGTGCGTACTGCAATACAAATAGTAGGAAAGCATCCAGATGCAAAACAAGTAACCAGCTTTTTTATCATGCTGTTAAAAGATCATCATCCAGTTGACGATGTATTACTCACAGCAGATTGCGCTTTGGTGATCGATCCTGACAACGAAGCATTAGCAGCCATTGCAATCGATACGGGCAATAGCGCAATACAACTATTGGGCATGACGCCTGAAATCGCCATGTTGTCATTCTCAACGCAAGGCAGTGCTCGTCACTCCACAGTAACTAAGGTTAGCAGTGCAACAGATATTGCCCGTGGATTAAAACCTGATTGGCGTATCGTTGGTGAAGTACAACTGGACGCCGCAGTCATGCCTTCAATCCTTGCCAGTAAAGCACCCGATCAGGCAACAGACAAACCCTGCAATATTTTGGTATTCCCCAATCTCGATGCTGGCAATATCGGCTACAAACTGTTGGAACGTTTTGGTGGTGCTCAAGCCATTGGCCCGATCCTGCAGGGTTTGGCAAAACCAGTGAACGATTTAAGCCGTGGCTGTAGCACCGATGACATCGTGAATATTCTTGCCGTAACCTCCGCTCAAGCAAGCAGCAACTAGCTTTGGGCCCGATCCCATCAACGTAATCGTGTCAATGCTTCGTCAAACAGGGATAGCCTCGACGCATTCCTGACACAAAAATCGATCTGCGCCGCAGAACTTAACGGTTAGGGCTATCCAAACCGATCTAAATTATTTAATTTCAATCACTTACCAAATAATTAGCCGTGTCATTTCGAATGATGCTGCCTGTTCCTTGTTTTGGTGTAAGCACCACTCACCTTAGCTGCCCCAAAACATGGCTGAAACCCCTATGCAATAAGGCTCTCAGTATGTGGCTCACCTCCCAAATTGGTGTTTCTTTCCTGCATTGATTGCAAATAAACGAAGCACGATAGTGCAGCCTCTCGCCTGAATGCCGATCACAGCTCTATAGGTAATGTTACCCCCTCTGCGAATGTTAGAAATGTGACACCCCTTAAAACCCAATTTTGGCATATCGCTCGCTATAGCCCTTGCAAGGAACACAGAGCGCCAGTCTTTTGGGCGCACGGAATCAACCCTTCTGAAGGGTTTAACTATAAAAATATTGACTGTATGCGCAGCTCAAAAGACATTAGCAATATCGACAGAGCCAGCTTATGCCTGGCTGGGATAGTTGCGCCCTTTGGAATGGGTATCCAATGAAGCGGCTTATCCCTTTTATACTCTTTTCGTTACTAGTTGGTGTTGTGATCGCCGCAAGCGCATGGCCGTTATTTGTGTTGATTGGCGGAGTACTAAGCCAGTGGTTCGGCGAGGGCTCAATGCTGGATGCCATCAATAACGTACCTAAAGAAAAGGTAATGGCAGATTTCTGGTTTGGGTATCAGCAAAGTATGCCTTTTGCCATAGGTTTAGGAATATTAGCAGCACTGGACTATTTCTTACTTTCGCAAAACAAGTTTACTTGGGTCATTGCTGGCTTAAGCTTGCCGCTCGCATGCATCGGAATATTATTTGTATTCTATAAGGATCCCGCGCCGTTGCTACCCACATTCGTTTTAACTGGCGTAGGCATGTTCATCCTTTATCGGTTTTCTGATTTGATCAGAAGGTTGGTAAGTCGATGAGTAATTTTAAACTACGTTACCCGTTTGCTCTCGGTGCAGCACTTTGCTTTGCATCAAGCACGATTACTCTGGCCGACCAAGCAGTACTGATTGGCGGTGGCTATGATTTGCACTCAACACAAGTGCAAATCGAAAAAAATGTTCAGTGGGCAATAGATTCTCTTGATTCGCTAAATATACCCGCGACCGTTTATTTCACTGATGGTGAAGACCCAGCGGAGGATGTAAATTACTTAGCAACAGACGAAGAGTACAGCAGCTCGTTTGAAGCCATGAGCCGCGTTTACGGCGACCCTATGGCAGATCGACGACGCTTCCGAAATACAAGTTTAACAAACGTAGCAGGTTCAACCAAAGCTGATGATCTCAAACAAAGCCTAGCTGAGCTGCTCCGCGAAACTGACCAATCTACCTTCTTACTATTTAATGGCCACGGCACTGCCTCGCATGAAGCACCCCACCAAGTAGGCATTAGCCTATGGGATGACACCAGCCTTAAGGCGGATGAATTCCAAGGCGTTGTAAAAAGCGCGACAAAGCCACTTCGATACGTATTTACTCAATGTTATTCCGGTGGCTTTAATAGTGCAGTTTTTGCCAATCCCTCAAAGGGCTTAAAGCTCAGCGATCAGCAAATTTGCGGTTTTACATCTGAATCGCCCTATCGGACAGCAGAAGGATGCTCTGCAAACGTTGATACTAGCGACTATCGAGATTACACAACCTACTTTTTTGCAGCGCTTACTGGTTACGATCGCGAAGGTGAAATATTACCTCGCGACACAGACAGAGATAAAGACGGTGCTGTTAGCCTACGCGAGGCTCACTTGTATTCGGTAGAAGCGGCAGTGAGTACGGATATAGCCTACGCCAGCAGCGACTTTTATCTAGAACGATGGGAGCCGTGGTATCTAAAATGGTTACCAGCACGGCGAGAACTACCTAACAATGAGTTTGCTAAGGTGTTTCGAACTCTAGCCAGCAAACACAATATGCCGCTCGCAGGTAATGCGGCAAAAACGATTAGAAATGCTCTCGCAGACGCTAATACGAATTGGAGCAATCTCCATAAACTTCACTATGAGCTTCAAGAAGAAGAACTCACTCTGCAACGTGAAATTCAGATAGCAGTAGAAGAAAAATGGCCGGCTCTTAGCCAACCCTATACAGATGCATTCAAAACGCTGATTAGCAGCGATAGTGTGAAAGAAATTTCAGATTGGGTGAGCCAACACAACGCTTACGGGAAACTCGTTGCACTGCAAACTAAATCAACAAGCCTCAGTAACGATAGGCTTGAAGCTGAACGCTATGCAACGCAACTTCAAAAAATGCTACACATGCGCAAGCTCGCCAACTTAAAACAGCAGCTTTACCAGTATGGTTCGTTTGACGAGGTTGCTGGCTATGAACGCTTACTAATGTGCGAAGAAGCACCTTTAAATCCGTAGGATTTCGATAAGCGCTACTGGATAACGACCGAATCCCAATCCGACGAAGGCTCGGCACGACCAATCACTTCATCCCGAGAGTTTGTCATGGCAGGTGATATAAAGGGTTCTAGATCCTTTGCTGCCGCATTATCTAACACGCCCAACTTGCGTAGCACCACGCCGAGCACAACTTCAGCACCGCGTATATTGCCATCATCAATTTTGATTGCGACACCTAGGCCACGCTCTGGCAGCATCGCTGTGTAAACACCTTCAGCGCCAACTTTGGCGAACACCTGCGGCGCGTGTTTACTCATCAATTCGGTACACATTCTTTTAGAACCCGCCACCATAAATGGATGAGCAGTAAGAGCACTTTTAACACGCTCAATAGCGTGTTTACGATCATCACTCACGTTACTGGCATTACTAAAACGTGCAAGCGCTAAGCCGATACGGTTTAACGGCATAGCGAGCGAAGGGATGCCACAACCATCATAGCCCCACGGGAGTGTCGCGACCTCAGTGCTGCTCATGCTTTCAAGCACATCAAACCAACGTTGCTGAGCCGAGTGCTCATACAGGCGATAGTTATTCGTATTTTCACCAAGGTGCTTGCAGATAGAGAGCATAGCTGTGTGCTTACCTGAGCAATTATTGTGGGCACGCGTAGGCGTATTGCCTGAGGCACATAGCGCCACTTGCGCATCTTCGTTCATAGGCATGTGGGCGCCACATTCAAGATGATCCAAATTGCACGCAATACGCTTTAACCATTGCTCAACCAACTGCACGTGTTCTGGCTCAGCATTATGTGATGCGCAAGCTAGCGCGATGTGCCGTTCATCAAGTTCAAACTTATCTGCAGCACCGGATTCAATTAACGGCAAGGCTTGCATGAATTTAATGGCAGAGCGTGCGAACACCGGGCGTTCTATATCTCCCAAAGCGAGTCGTATCTGACCAGTGGAATCAACCACAGCAACCGCGCCACGATGACAGCTTTCAATCGCATTACCGCGCCAAATATTAACTAAATTGGGATTCACTAAGCAATGCCTACCGCTTTACGCAAATCATCCATGAGTGCCCGACTATGTACACGGGCTTTTTCAGCACCTTTGGTTAAAATTTTATTGATTTCGTTTGGCTCTGCAATCAGTGCGTTATAACGCTCGCGAGGCTCAGCCAGCTCAGCATCAATCAGCTCAAATAACTGTTGCTTAGCATCGCCCCAGCCAATACCTTCAGCAAACTGTTTACGCAGTTCATCAGTTTGAGCAGGCGTTGCAAATGCCTGGTAGATCTCAAACACCGTATTGCCTTCTGGGTCTTTTGGTTCACCAGGCTCTTGCGAGTTCGTTTTGATTTTCATTATCGATTTACGCAGCTTTTTAGCCGTTTCAAATAATGGAATGGTATTGCCGTAGCTTTTGCTCATCTTTCTACCATCAAGCCCGGACAATACTGCAGCCCGTTCCTCAACTACAACTTCTGGGATAACCAGATGCTCGCCATAATGATGGTTGAAACGCTGAGCAATATCTCGCGCCATCTCAAGGTGTTGGATTTGATCTTTACCTACTGGGACTTTGGTCGCTTTAAACATGAGGATGTCGGCCGCCATCAAAATAGGGTAACTGAACAAACCCATATTGATGCCTTTGTCTGGATCACTCGAACCCGCATCGGTGTTTTCTTGCACCACCGCCTTATAGGCATGTGCACGATTCATCAACCCTTTTGCCGTCATGCAGGTGAGCAACCAAGTGAGCTCTGGAATTTCAGGGATATCAGATTGTCGATAGAAGGTCACCTGTTCAGGATCGAGCCCTAGTGCCAACCAAGCACAGGCTATTTCCATACGAGATTGGCCAAGCATGGCTGGATCTTGGCTCTTTATCAGCGCGTGATAATCGGCCAAAAAGTAGTAGTTGTTGTTGGCCGGATCTCGGCTGGCTTCAATAGCTGGACGAATTGCGCCCACATAATTGCCAAGATGAGGCGTACCGGACGTGGTGATGCCGGTCAGATAAGTTTGTTTAGACATGTGCTTTTGGTCTATTCTTGTGGGCCAATCAGTTTGTGAATTGTAACAAGGTACGCAAGGCTTCAATGATCCGATTACAACATGCCACGTTTGCCCGCCATGAAAAGCGCTAATCAGTTTCTGCTACTTGCCGTGCTGCTACTGCCGTTTTCAAGCCCAGCCACGGCAGCAATCAGTGATTTACTGATCGCGATGGAAAGAGATGGCCGCTCACATACCGTCCAACACACCGTTGGCTCCAACGGCGCACCAATCGAGCTCGAACTGCCAGGCAGCGTTATCCCTCAAGAGGTGCGGTTTATCGGGCCAAATCAAGCTGAACAAAAAGCGCAATATCAATTAGATCCACGCAAGCTGCAACTAAATTCGGGCAGCGCTTTTGCCCGATACCATCATCAGTATGGTCAAAACGTCACTCAACCCGCCGAAAACGAATACACGCTCACAACACTATCTCGCCCATCAAACATCACCGTTTCGGGTGGAAAGCTAGAAGAATCCAGCATTACCTGGGTGTTCCCGAACGATTTTGAAATTATGTCTTATACGGTTACTGATTCCTTAACCGGAAAATGGGTAGTCGAAAACAATATGCTGACCTTTCATCAACTGTCGGACGAAGCAGTGACACTCGGTATTCGATACCGGATTAAAGCGGCAAGCGAGCAAACCCAAAAAACGGACGTGTGTAAGGACGTCACTGCCAAAATTGATGCTTGCGCACCAGACGACGATAAAGACGGAGTACCTGATTACCGGGATATCTGCCTCGATAGCCAAACGAGCGCGATTGGATTACTGGGCTGCCCTGATGAGGATTCTCTGGTGCTTGAAGCTGTTAAGTTTGCTAGCGGTAATAGCTATTTAGATGTAAGTGCAAGGCAGTTACTTGATCGTGTTGCCTACGCTATGCAAAAACACCCCGGCATCTATTTCGAAGTTGGTGCGCACACAGACAACGCAGGCGCTGCCGAATTTAACTTAAAGCTATCGAAAAAACGCGCTGAGGCCGTGCGGCACTATTTGATGTTAAAAGGCGTAGATCCAAATGGCGTGCGCTCAAAAGGCTATGGCGAAACCTACCCAGTTAAAGATAATTCCACACCTGCTGGCCGCCGCGCAAATCGAAGAGTAGAGCTAACACCTATAAAAAAGTAGAACTTAATGTGATTTTTCGGCTAGGCCCTGATGTGTGCTAATCAAACCGATGTAATCAAACAACTGCTTGTGCCCTGCCTCGTTAGTGGTTTTTAACAGCTTGCTAGCTTCGGTAAAGCGCTTAACTTGAGCGCTATGATCGTCAAGCAAAAACTGCAGCATCTGCTTATCGGTGTCGGTTGGATCGATATTGTAGTTTTTCTTTTTATTATCGATGATTTCAAGTAGCGCATAATGACGCGTTTTTGTGGTTTCCATTGCGTTATAGGCTTGCCAAGTGCCCGCTGCATCATTGTCAAGCAGTGACGATGGGCGCATTGCAGCGACTTGCGCGCCGATTGAGTGTTTTTTATCTGAAGCCACAGTTTTATCCTATATCTAAAGCGTATCGAGCAATTTTACCCCTTGGCCGCTACGCTCTTGGGTACGAGGCAATTTTATGTCAAACTTCTTATAGGTTCCATGGGCTTTTCGGCCGATGGCAATATTGGCCAATCGGATATCGTCAATTTGATCCAGCGACGACAATACCAATCAGGCATTACGGTTGTTTGGACTACTGGTTCGGATACACAAGCCTTTTGCGAGCAAATATCAGCTGAGTGCGAGGCACAGGCAATTGCCGGCTGCACTGTCTATTACTCTGGGCGAAGCCATGACGCCGCTGAAATTGCTGGCACCCTGCAAACACTACAACCCGATCTGCCGTTTTATGGTTGCTCTACCTGCGGTGAAATCACACCTGACGGTATGCAAGACTTCGGCGCTATTGCAGCACTGTTGCCAGCAAAGTGGTTTGAAGTATCAATTCAAGTTATAGAACAAGTGGATACGCTCGGCATGCACGCAGTGTCACTGCAGGCATCCGAACACAAAACGAACTTCCTCGCCAAACTGAACACGAGTAACACGGATGATTTATTCGCGACACTATTGATAGATGGCTTAACCTACTCCGAAGAACCCGTCACTGCAGCCTTAGCCCGCGGGTTGGATAGTATTCCACTCATTGGCGGCTCAGCTGGGGATGACTTAGCCTTTGCAGGCACCACACAAATTGTGAACGGTAGAACCTACCGCCACGCCGCCGTGGTGGCATTAACACGGTGCTCTTTGCCATTCTCACTTTACACTGAAAACAATTTCGTCCCTACACCGCATAAGTTAGTAGTGACCGAATCAGACCCTGATCACCGTAAAGTAAAAGAGTTTAATGCTGAACCTGCAGCCCTTGCTTACGCTAATGCCATCGGGCTTGATCCGAACGAACTCTCCTCGACTAACTACGCCTCACACGCGGTGGTTGTTCGTGTAGGAGGTGAATATTATTGTCGGGCCATCCAACGACACAATGACGACCAATCACTTACGTTTTTCTGCGCAATAGACAATGGTGTTGTACTCACCGTAGCTAGATCAGAAGGCATGGTCCGCTCCACACAGGCCGCAATAGAACGAATAGAGCACCAAGTAGGCAATATTGATGTCATGCTAGGTTTTGATTGCATATACCGCAAACTTGATGCGCGACACCGCAACGTGGTGGGCAGAATGGAGTCGCTTTATCAAGAGCATAACTTTGTGGGGTTTAATACCTACGGCGAGCAATTTAATTCTATGCATATCAACCAGACCTTTACTGGCGTAGCCTTTGGCCACCCTAGATAGGGCGATGCTGTGAATAAGCCAAATACAATTTCGCAAACTGAAGAGATACGTCGCCTTAAAAAAATTAATCAAGCATTGATGGATCAAGTTGAACGATCGATGGACCAGCAGGGCAATGCGTTTTCTATTTTTCAAACGGCGATCAATCTCGAGGGGCAGATCAAACGACGCACTCAAGAGCTCTCTGCCACGCTTGCACACCTGGAGCGCTCTAATCACGAACTCACAACAGCTAAAGATAATGCAGACCGGTCAAATCTTTCCAAAACACAGTTTTTAGCAGCAGCCAGCCATGATGTATTACAACCATTAAATGCTGCAACGTTGCTCGTCTCATCTCTGAGCGCTTTACAAACCAGTGATCAAGGTCAGCGATTATGCAGCCAGGTTGAACGCTCTCTAGAAACAATGACCGCCTTACTACGCTCGTTGTTATATATCACTCGCTTGGATGCAGGTGACATCCAGCCTGAATGGCAAAGCGTTTCAATAAAAACACTGTTCGAATCAATCGTGTCCGATTTTGAACCTGTGATCAGCCAGAAAAATCTCGAGTTCCGATTTGTCCATAAAGACCTGCATGTGCATTCCGATCCAACAATGTTGCGCCGCATATTACAAAACATAATTGCCAATGCAATTTATTACACTAATGATGGTGGTGTGGCATTAATTGCAGGCAGGCATCGGGATAGAGTACGAATACGAATTGCAGATACAGGCATCGGTATAGAAGAAGAACAATATGAAAAAATATTCCAAGAGTTTCATCGTTGTAACCGCATCCAGCACACTCGAGATCAACCTGATGCGGGCTTAGGATTAGGCTTAGCAATCGTAGAACGCATGGTGCGCACCCTCAACCATTCGCTAACGTTAAACTCTCGTGTGGGTCATGGCAGCTGTTTTCAGCTGACGATGCTAGGGGCAGAGCCAAGCAAACACATTCCTGCTAACGAACCCTCCCCTCGCCTCAGTAACGATACAGTCGCAGGCTCAGGTTTGCGCGACACCAATATATTGTTAATCGAGAACGACCTAGAAGTGCTATCAGCAATGGAGCTTTTGCTATCGCAATGGGGCTGCAATTTACGCATGGCTATGTCAACCCAACAAGCCTTGGATGCCGTTGCCGATACTGCATGGCAGCCACATATCATTGTTGCTGATCAACATCTTGATGGAGATGATTTAGGCACCACCACCATTAGCCACGTGCACACACTAACTGGTGAAGATATCCCGGCAGTTATTATCACTGCCAACCCTTCTAAGCATTTAACGCGTCAAGCAGAGAATGCCGGTATAGAGGTACTACTCAAACCTGTCAAACCTGCGCAGCTAAGAGCGCTGTTGACACACATCATGAGCGAGTAGGAAATGATTACAGCGGTTGAAAAACGCGTTGCTTGCTCGTGTTTAAGCCGCGCTTATGCTGATGTATTACTTAATTTAGTTTGGCTACAAAAGTGCGATTCGATATCAATCATTTCAGATTGATCTAGTTTAGACACCTCTATCACTGCTTGTGTACGACTATAGACGCAGAGCTTACGTAGTATCTCAGATACGTGCTTTTTCACCGTGCTTGAACCCACATCGAGTTCGTGGGCGATCTGTTTATTAAGCAAACCTTCACGCAACATGCACAATACTTTGAGCTGTTGCGGCGTCAAACTCAACACGCGCTCTATTAATATCGCCTTTGGTTTTTCTGCCTCCGGTATCACGCCACTATTTTGGTCAATCTCGTCAGGGCAGTAAATACCACCTTGCAAAACAGTGTCGATAGCTTGAGCTAAATCCTCACCACCGTGCGACTTAGGCAAAAAGCCCGCGGCACCGTAGCGCAATGACTCTTCAATAATTTCTTTATTTTCTAAGCCTGATACGACCAGTATTGGCAATCGAGGATGCTCTGCGCGTAACTGCAATAAACCATCAAAACCATTAACACCGGGTATGCTTAGATCCAACAATGCGATATCGAAATTGCGATCTCGGTCGAGCAGATCACTTGCCTCCTCTATCGAGGATGCCTCCTTGGTTTCAGCTGACCTATATACCGTTTTGATGGCACTTCTTAACGCCACCCGAAACAAGGGGTGATCATCAACGATCAGTACTTTTGATAGATCAGTCATTTGTAATGCCGCTGACAAGGTGTCTGCCTCCTTACATCTGTAAACATATCAATAAAAAAGGCCCTATCTATAAAAGAAGGGCCAGCATATAGCCGGCCCTTTAGTTTTAACAGCTTATGAGCTTATTTGGAAGCCAGGGACTCTGGAATCTTGAAAGCCCACACAGAGCCACCTTGATTTAGGTAGCTAACGAACTTTGCCACTTCACCACCCCAAAGCGGTACAGCACCACCCCAACCCGTGGTGATAGCAACCCATTGCTCGCCATCTTGCTCCCAAGTGATGGGTGAAGAGACAATACCGGTACCTGTTTGGAATTTCCAAAGCTCTTCGCCTGTTTCAGCATCAAACGCCTTGAGGTAACCTTCTGGCGTACCCGTGAACACTAAACCACCCGCGGTAGTAAGAACACCACCCCAAAGAGGAGCCTTGTTTCGGTATTCCCATTTGACTTCGCCTGTGGCTGGGTCCATTGCTTTTAGAGAACCGATATAGTCATCAAATATTGGCGTGATAGTGAAGCCGGCACCCATAAAGGCTGCACCTTTTTTATAGGTGGTTGGCTCGTTCCACAGATCCATACCCCATTCGTTAGAAGGGATGTAGAACAGTTCGGTATCTTGTGAATAAGC
Organism: uncultured Granulosicoccaceae bacterium; assembly: GCA_938028465.1. GTDB lineage: Bacteria > Pseudomonadota > Gammaproteobacteria > Granulosicoccales > Granulosicoccaceae > Granulosicoccus. The sequence goes on from CALJAA010000040.1 coordinate 16,218, forward strand.
CATTGGCATCCAGTTCTTGCCACCTAGAAAGCTTGGCACAGCAAAAATAGATTTACCTTTTTTACCATCAGCAGATTCGACGGGGTTACCCGGGCGATTATCATCAACGTATATCGGGCGACCGTTTTCATCGATACCTTCAGCCCAGCTAATATTTTGAACAAATGGTGCTGCTGATACAAACTCGCCGTTAGTGCGATCTAGAACGTAGAAGAAACCATTACGGTCAGCACTTGCGCCCGCTTTGATGGTTTCACCATCTTTTTCCATATCAAACGAGATGAACTCGTTTACACCGTCGTAATCCCAGCCATCGTGTGGCGTGGTTTGGAAACCCCATGCAATCTCACCTGTTTCTGGGTCGATAGCGATACGCGCTGATGTCCACTTGTTTTCGCCAGGGCGCAGGTGAGAGTTCCAAGGTGCGGGGTTACCTGTGCCCATAAATACTAATTTTGTATCAGGATCGTATGTGCCGCCAAGCCATGGAGCACCACCGCCGTTTTGCCATATGTCACCAGGCCAGGTTTCGTTCTTTTTGCCAGTCATGGTGGATTCTTCGCCATTGAGCGTACCCATATGGCCTTCAATCGTCGGGCGTGTCCAAACAAGTTCACCCGTCTCTGGGTTACGAGCCTGCACTTCGCCAACAATACCGAACTCACCACCAGAGTTACCAGTAACAATAAGTGGACCGTGCGCTTCTGTGGGGACGATCAGGGGTGCGGCAGTGTACGAATAACCAGCCTCGTAATCACCGATTGTTTTACGCCAAACCACTTTGCCGGTTTTCGCATCGAGGGCAACGATCTTGGCATCGAGCGTACCGAAATAGACTTTATCACCCAGTATTGCAGCGCCACGATTGACTACGTCACAGCAAGGCAGAATGCCTTCAGGCAAGCGCGCATCGTACTGCCAGATTTCTTCACCTGAGCGAATATCGACGGCCCACATCCGACTGTAAGAACCCGTGACGTACATGACGCCGTCTTTAATAAGCGGCTGGGATTCCTGACCACGCTGTTTTTCACCACCGAATGAAAACGACCAAACCGGGAAAAGATTTTTGATATTGCCTTTGTTAAGTGTTTTGAGTGGGCTGTAGCGTTGACCACGTGGGCCAAGTCCGTAAGAGACAATATCATCGCCTGATGCTTGATCAGCAACGATTTCTTCGATCGTAACATCAGCAATCGCTGTAGTGCTGAGGCAGGCGGCACCAACAGCGGCGGCTAGCCAGACTTTCATTTGTTTCATTGAATTCTCCTCTAAGAAATGGCGCTTAAACGTCGCTATCCAACGGCCAGTCTATAGAATTTACAATTTGCCCCATAGTGGACAAAGGTACACCGCTGCGCATTCTGTTATCCCCGCGCAAGCGGGGATGACGGTGCGCGGAGATGAGGTTGCGCGGGAATGACAAGTCACGTTATGACAGACGCACAGGGATGACAGATCAACGGGTTACGTCGATCAACGGCATAAGCTGATCTTCTAAATCAGGATAAAGATGCACGACTGAACGTTCGAACTCCTCTCGAACCACATTGAGCGAGGCAAAACCATCGGGAATTGGCAGCTGCATGGCTTCGTTCATGGTTAGGCCGCTATCTACGGCGCCTGCGAGGGTATCTTCTAACCATGCTAGGTAGTCACTGGTTTGCGCAAGGGATTCACCACGGCTATCAGACGGCCCGTGGCCCGGCAATATTAGGTCACGATCCAGCGCCCCCAAGCTATCTATCGCTGCCTGCCAGGTGGCAATATCGGCATGGGGAGTAGTAGGTGCGCGATACAAAAAGGCCAAATCACCCGAAAACAATATGCCGGTCGTATCGTCGCGAACCACAAAGTCGGCACTGGTATGCCCCGATAGATAAAACAACGAAAACTGCCGACCACCAACTTCCTCAGTCGCAGCATCGAGCACCACCGTAGGGGCAACAGGTGCAGTACCGCGCATCCAATCCCCAACCAATCGGTACATATTATCGGCGAATGCATTGCCTTCTTCGTTGATGTTATCAATCACCCCTTGCGGTGCCGCAATGAGGGTGGGATCAAAAACCTGATTACCAAAACAATGATCTGGATGGTGGTGGGTGTTGTACACCCGTAATATCGGTTTGCCCGGTACGGTTTTTTCAATCAAAGCAAGTAAGGCCTGACCGTAACGTTTAGAAGGCCCAGTATCGATAACCACAACACCATCAGGCACTTCTACAAAGCCAACATTAACAATGTTGCCGCCGTTCTCTAAATTGAAGTGGCTTGACTCACCATGCACAGCCCAAGTTTTGCTACCGATTTCGGTTGCGTGCAAGGGGTACTTAAGCAGGCGTGCGTTGGCACTACCGCATACGCAACAGGCACAACCCGCTCCCAGCATCTTGAGTAGTGTGCGACGCTGTTGAGATTCAATTTTCATGTGCTGCTATTGCGCTAGCACTGCAGGCACCGACAATGGAAACGCAAACTCATTGCCTTCGGTATCGCGAGTTGACACCTTTAATACTGAGGATTCGTTACCAACGGAGGGCTTTAATGTGATGGTCGGGTTTTCACTAACTGGCTCAAACAAATCAAGCTCTGCCACTACACCGCCAGCGTCATCTTTAACAACCATTTTATTCATATAAAAAACGGGTATGCCAGAGGCCAGGCCTGTATCCATTGGGTGACGCATGCGAATTGTCATGCGCGCATCACCTTTACTATCTCGTCGCACTAGTGCGCGCGTCTCACCCAGGGTTTTCATCCAATTGCTAACACTATGAGCCGCAGCAGGCGCGGTACACCCTCCACCAGCTGCGTCAATTAGCGCGCCGCCCATATGCCATGTTCCGTCTTCGGTTTGGACACCAACATGTATTGGAGATGATTGTTGAAGTTTTAATCTAAACCCGATAAACGACAAAGCTTGCTCGGGCCGAACGGTTAAAATGTGTTGAATGGGATTAAGGTCCGCAACTGCAACAATTTGCTTGACGTTTTCAAGGCCGGTTGCATCGACCGTTATCGGAACATGCATTTGGTTTTCAGCACTTTTGGGTGCGCTAACGATCACGCGCTGATCGAATACAACATCACCGCCGGTGAAATAGGTATCAACCATCGTTTTCCACATGACCGAGCCGAATGGGTCGGCTGGTGTAGACGCATGGATGACCGCGGAAGCCACCGTAGCGCTAAGCATAAAGCCAGCTAGCAATAAGCGGCTAATATAACGGCTTGTTGTAGAACGAATTCGTTTGGAGTGAATCATCATTGCTCCTTTGTTTTAATTTCTTACTGCTGATAGCTATTTTTTATCACTATTGTGTCAATACAAATGTTTCAAATTATTCAATCGGCGCAAGGTAAGTTACGCCGTATCGCTTATATATAGCCTCAAGCTTGCCAGAGTGTTGCAATTCACTCAAGACATCCGTTAACGCGTAACCTAAATCACGGCTATCGTGCTTGATAGAAATGCCGATAGGCCATCCCAACCGAACCATACCAGGCATGGGTGGTTGAACAACGGCCGAATTTAAATCAGGTGTTTGCGTTAACACCCATTCAGCTTGCGCTCGAGATGCCAATAGAGCGGGAACTTCGCCACTGGCATACAGCTTAACCGCATCTTCAAAGGTGCGCCCTCGCCGTACACTTTGTAGCAACTGCCCACGAAACGAACCAGACAAGAAAAAATCGTAAGCGGTATCTAGCTCTACACCGATCTGTTGTGACACAAAACGGCCGAAAGTTTTGACTTCGGGGATCTTATCTTGATCAAAAATGACTGCCATCGTCTCTTGAAAATACCCACCCATTATCACTGCAAACTCGTTTCGATTATCAACTTCAGGGTCGACCGGCACATGCATCATGACATCTGCGACTTTACGATGTATCAAATCACCCTTCCAAATATTGATACGCAGATCATCATCTAGGTTTTCATCTGCGCCACGCACCAGCAGTTGAAGTTTGACGCCCAAAGCCTTGGCAAGTTCAGTCGCGATGTCTACATCAATACCAACAGCCTTCCCATCCACTTCATAGGAATACGGGGCATAGTCAGAATAAACAAAAATAGTAATCTCACCACTATCAGTAACATCATCCAATGGCCTAGCGTTAACCGACGTCACACTAGCAACACTTAACAGGAAGCCAATAGCGTACATTGGCAAACGATGCTTTGCTGCACGACCTACTGTTTGTATAAGGGCTCTTATCATCGTCTTATCCGCAATCGCCCATGACTATTCTTTTGGTCGGGTTTCGGTGTATGAACGAATCGCCCACATGGCTTCTTGAGATAACAATGCTTCAAACGGAGGCATCTTATAAGTACCGTTTTGGCTATACCCTTTTTTCACTCGTTCTATAAACCATTCGTCACCGAACTCACCATCTTCAAGCATTCTTAAGTCAGGCGCGACACCGCCGCTGATAGCTTGCAAACCATGGCAGCGCGCGCAATTTTGACTGTAACCGGAGGAGCCAATTTCAATTGCTTTTTCGTACTGCTCACCACCCATTAGACGATAAGGGTTTTCAAGCGCAAATTCTTCGGGTAGCTCATCTAGTCCAGTTGTATCGACCGCTTGGGGTTGTACATCACCATGGCCCAAACTGGATTGGATAAAAGTCAGTTGTAATGCAGCTGCTACAACTGCACTCAGCGCCACTATTTTAAATTTCATTGTTTCACCTGTTCTTTCATTAAAAATGAGTTACACAGCTTGTTTAAGGCATGCTTACAGCTAATAGACTGCGATTACCTAAACACGAATACGCAACATTAAATACGAATGGCTGCTTATAGCAAAATCACACATTAATCAGTATGGTACTTTTGGACGCAGCATTTAATTGATGCGACATTTAGCTTAACAGCCTGAGTTTATTCAACAAGCCCAGCCTGTCGCAATTTAAGGGTCATATCCTGAATATAAGCCGAATCCCTATCCGCCTGGGGCACGTCCAACGTTATTTTATTAAGCAGCGTAGCTGGTCGTGCGCTCAATACGATGATTTCATCTGCCAACATTGCTGCCTCTTCAACGTTATGCGTCACCATCAAGGCAGTACACGAAGTTGACTTCCATAGCGACAACAACATGGCTCGTAACCGCTCCGCTGTTGCATCATCAAGTGAGACAAACGGTTCATCTAAAATGAGCAGATCTGGCATAACAGCAAACGCTCTTGCCAAGGCCGCCCGCCTTGCCATTCCTAGCGATAGTTCGCCCGGATAATATTGCCGTACGTCATCTAAGCCTAGCTCTTTAAAGAGATCATTTAACTCAACATGGGTATTGGCGTTTGATAGCGCTAGCCGAACATTTTGCTCAACGGTGCGCCAAGGTAGCAATCGGGGCTCTTGAAACACCGCCGTCATAATATGAGAAGAGGAGAATCTAATGTCGCCGTCAAACTGCTGATCAAGACCAAGCAAGATGCGCAGCGTTGTTGTTTTGCCACAACCCGATGGCCCAATAACACAAGTGAACGTTTGGCTTTTTAGCGAAAAACTAAGATTACTAATCGCATGCATAACACCACCTTCGGCGGCATCAAACACCTTAGAGCGTATATTGGCGGTGAGTATATCGGTAGCTGCCATCGATAACCCTAAGTGCTCTTCGCACGCCAACGACGGCTGTGCTTTTCGAGTGGTTGCAATACAAAGTACTCCACACTCAACATGATGAAAACAAAGGCCAGTGTATAAGCCAAAATTGTTGCCACATCGAACAACTGGAAATACAAATGGATCTGAAATCCAACGCCGTTAGAGCGCCCAAGCAACTCAACCACTAATACAATTTTCCAGATAAGCGATATACCTGAACGCATCGCAGATGCAAAAAACGGTTGCAGTTGGGGCAATACGACATGCCTCAGTGTTTTGTAAAAACCAAATTTAAACACCCTAGCCATTTCGGACGTGTGGGGGTCAAGCGAGCGAGCGCCTTCTCTTAAGGTAACAACCACATTAGGGATTTTGTTAAGCGCCACCGCACCTATTGCCGCAGCCTCATTAAGACCAAACCAGATATAAGCAAGGACAATAATAACTAAGGCTGGAATATTGAGCAGCAAGACCAACCACGGATCAACAAACTGATTAAGGGTTTGGTTTAAGCCAAGTGCGATGCCAATCGCTGAACCAATAAGCATAGCAATTACAAAAGCGGCAATCACCCGCATCAAGGTTGCCATCAAATGCACGAATAACTCGCCCGAGCGCGCCTCTTGCATTAGTGCTTGCGCTACCGCTTCGGGGCCAGGCAGGGAGCGATCATCAAGCCAATCAGCTACCACCCACCAAAGCACCAGCAGGCACGTTAGAGACAGTAGAGCAATCAGTATGCGATGCAGAGTAGGGTTCATTGGCGGTTAGTGTACCGCCAATTCAACTATCGAAAACGAATATGACTCGGCCCTAATTATGACCCAGCGCCTTCCCAAAACGTACCATCGACTAACACTTTAGAATCACCAACCAGCTTTGCGCCGCCAAGATCTTCCAGTAACTGGTAAACGATTTCCGCATCCCTTATTTCATCGTTCAGATCACGGTTAGGGATACCTTCACGAAATCGATCACGTAGCTTAAGCAAAGCTGCACCCTTATCTTTGATGATGCCATCAGCTGCCATTGCCTCCCACTGCTCATCAGATTCAGCTAACAGTTGTTTGGTCTGCTTGATGGCTTTGATGAATGCAGGAAGATCGGGGTTATCGGCTGCAAACGCCTCATCAAATACGTACCCTAGCGAAGCGATAGGACCACTTGCACCCAACTCAGTTGTGGCGTCTTCTACGCTGACTAAACGCTTGAAACCATCCGCTTCCAAGCGTGCGCAGTAATGCCAGTAGTTAAGGCTGCCATCCAGCTCACCATCTCGCGTTTTTTCGGCCAACAATGGAGGAGCACCAAATACGATTTCGTTTTCTGCTGCCAGATCAAGGTCGTGTTGCTTTTTAGCTAACCCCTGCAACAGCAACCAGCTTTTATCAAGGGGCCCACCTGCTACACCCAGCTTTTTACCTTTTAGATCACTAATCGAATTAATTGAACTGTCGCCAGCCACCATCATCGCGCCAACAGAGGAACTATACGGCACGAAGCTAACGGCTACGCCATTGGCGCGTTGTCGTGAAACCCATAGCCAGTCAGATACGATGATATCCACCGCGCCGCCTTGAAGCGCAATTTTGGTGGCATCACCCCCTGCAAATGGGACAATTTCTAGTTCGAAACCATTTTGCTTATCAAAGCCTGCGTTTTTTAACGCTTTCAGCTCCCAATTGACCGTGCCAAACTTGAGCACGCCCACTTTGACTGTTCCAGCTGATGCGGCATTAATAGTAAACAGCGAGAACACCACCACTAATACTTTACTAATCCTAGATCCGTACATCACAGCATTCTCCAGTTGACCGTCATAAAACAATCAGTCTACTGTAAGCGGTGTATACCACTAAGTCCAATTCATTAGACTTTAGTACCACTGCGAGGCCAGAGGGGCTGCTCCATACTGGCATTGGTTAACCTATGGGTAAAATGTGCAAAGCGAATCTTACTTATGGATCCCCACCTGCGTGGGGATGACAAATGTTCTACGTGGGGATGACAATCGGTCGGGGATGACAAACATTCTATGTATCTAAAATCTTGCTTGATCACAATCGCGTTGTTGGCCGGTAGTGCTGGCTTAGGCTTGGCAGAAGAATACGACGTTGACGCAGAAACCGGCTTCCGCATGGAGCGCTACCGCGCACCTGTGCCATCTTCCATACCTGATGGTAAAACCATCACAACAGCCGAAGCTATAGCACTGCAACCCACCGCAGTGTTTATCGATGTACTACCGCCAGTTGGTTTGGGCGCAGATCCATTGAACGGCAAATGGCTAATAAGCGAGCCTCGTTACACCATAAAAGGGGCGACCTGGCTGCCTGAAGTGGGTCGAGGGCATTTAACGGACGAGCACAAAGATTATTTTGTCCGAAACCTAAACCGTTTAACGCAAGGCGACACCGCAACCCCGTTAGTGTTTTTTTGCACGGCAGATTGCTGGCAAAGTTGGAATGCAGGCAAGCGTGCATCACTACTAGGTTACTCCAATATTCATTGGTATCCAGATGGCACCGATGGTTGGCAAGAAAACGGCAACACATTATCGCCCGTTCTACCGGTTAATTTTTTTGACGACACAACGCCACCGCTTTTCCCACCTGAGGCATCTGTTTTTTTAATCGATCAAAGTGGTAACGAAACCGCGATTGGTAAAATTGATTTTAACACCAGTGATGGTGAAAACTTTGGCATCAAAGTGGAGATCGAAGGAGACGCCTTTGCTGAACAGTTTTTATCAATGCGCCCGTTCGATTGCATCACCGACACAAAAGAATGGTATTGCTATTTGCAATACCCCTACAAACTGAATAACACAATCAGTAGCGCTGACCTGCTGGATCTTGAATATCAATTACTGTTTGTTCTCAAATCGCCGAGCGACTTTGGTATCGACGCATGGAATGGTTTGTATTACAAACTAGAACTGACACAACCTCAAGTGCTTGTCGGTACCGCATTGTCTGGTGATCTCAACGTATTGCAATCTCCTCCTGCAGCGGACACCCGCCCCATAGACTTAATCGAATTTATCGACGAGTCAGCCGCGCGCCGATTCCCTAAAATAATTATTCGTCCGTGAGTTCGGACGCGAGCCCTACTATGAGTTCAGACAGCAATACTCAGGCGCTACAACAATTACAGTCGGTTCAAACTGAGCTACAAAACAAGTTAGTAGGCCACGAGGCATTGATTGAGCGGCTACTTATTGCGTTGCTTACTGGCGGTCATATACTAATTGAAGGCGCACCCGGACTTGCCAAAACACGCACTATCAATCAGTTTTCACAGTTGATCGATGCCAAGTTTGTGCGTATCCAAGCCACGCCAGACTTACTACCTGCTGACTTAACCGGCACGGATATGTACCACCAGCAGAGCGGTGAATTTCGTTTTATCGAAGGCCCCTTGTTTAATAACATCGTACTGATGGATGAAATCAACCGAGCGCCACCTAAAGTGCAAAGTGCGCTACTAGAAGCTATGGGTGAAAAGCAAATATCATCCAGCGGGACAACACGTGCGCTCGATTCACCTTTTTTGGTGGCGGCCACCCAAAACCCAATTGAGCACGAAGGTACCTACCCGTTGCCCGAGGCGCAGCTCGATCGGTTTATGTTTTTCGTTAATGTTGAGATGCCAGATGCCACTGCGGAACTTAAGATTCTTGAGCAAGTGTTGGGCGAACGTAACTCCACAGCTAACCAAGCTAAGCAAACTGCGATAAGCAACACCAGTACTATTGAGCAAGCTAGCAAGGGTGTCAGTGCAGTGCATGTTAGTGATGCCATCAAAGATTACGTAGTTAGGCTTATTACGGCCACTAGAGGCCACGGTACAGCCGGGCAATTAGCTGAACACATTGCACATCCCGCCAGCCCACGAGGCTCAATATTTTTATCGATTGCGGCACAGGCTAAAGCGTGGCTAGCAGGCCGAGACTACATCACACCAGATGACATTGAACAACTTGCTCCAGATGTCCTCAGCGGTCGAATTGTTTTGCATTATCAAGCTCGCGCGGAGGGTATTACTCAGCGCGATGTCATCACGCAAATACTAGATGCGACGCCAGCGCTCTAATACCATGCAAAGCCACGACCCAAACGTAACCCTACCGCTAGAGGCGCTTTTATCACAACGACATGCCACCTCTACCGTATCAGAAGCAGCACCAGGCAACGGCCCGTGGCCCGGCCCTCACCGCGGAAGAAAACAGGGGCAGGGCTTAGATTTTGACGAACTACGGCAATACATACCCGGCGATGACACTCGTCATATCGATTGGAAAGTTACCGCCCGACGAAACTCCACCTATACACGGCTGTATCGCGAAGAAAAAGAACGCTTACTAACGGTTGGCTTAGATTTTCGATCGTCAATGTTTACCGGCAGCCAAACGCTGAGCGCTGTTACTGCAGGCCTACTAGCTGCCAACATCATTTGGCAGGCCACTGACTTAAGCAATCGATGCAATTTACTCATACAAACAGACGATAAACTACATAGCTTGCCACCTGCTACCGGCACCACTGGCGCACTCAACGCCTGTAAATTGATAGCTGATACTTTTTCTGCCGCAATAAGCAATCGACACAATTCTGCTATATCTGATATAGAGCCGCTACTAAAACAACTGTTAGCCAATGGTCGCTTTACCGGATCAGTGGTTGTGATAAGTGCTGGCGATGAGCTCGGCCCCACCTTTGATCAATTGATGCCGGTATTAAGTCAATCTGCAACGGTTGCTTGGGTGCTCGTTGAAGACCCGATTGAATGGCAGACGATGCCTACTGGGCGCTACGGGTTTCGTTGCCGTGCCAGAGCCAAACAAACACGGCGGCAACATGACGAATTTATTCGTATTGATGCTGCAAAAGCTATGCAACTCACCACCGTACTTGAAGAATACAAACAACAGCTAATTAGCCAACTACAAAACGGCGGCGCGGGCACAATATCCATCCGCAATGGTATGACAAACGTATTTCGTCAATTATATCAGTGGCAAGTACTCGCATGAGTGGCGCAGACAAAACCGCACTCTTAGCAAGCTTGCGAGATATTCATGAGCCAGCTGCGCCCGCTCCCGGTTGGCCGTGGTTGATAACGAGTATTTTAATTGGCTTTGTATTACTAGTGCTACTTTGGAAAAATCGGCCAAGAAAAACTGCCTCTATTGCTACACAACAAATTCAAGCAGCTAGAACAGAACATCCATCAAAAGCACTGGTACGACTCGCCCGCCTGCTAAGAGCAAATGCTACAAGCAACGCTATAAGCAATGCAGCACAAGTACACGGGAACTCTTGGCTACAGGCACTGGATGCACAATTCAACACATCTTTTTTTACGGCAGATATCGGCCGTGTGTTTGGCGATGACCTATATCAAAAACACACATCTGACATTGATATAGCGACACTCTGTGATCGCCTTCAGCTACTGTTCGACGGCACTCGAGCTAAGGATTTAACATGAACCTGGTGTGGCCCTGGGTATTACTACTTCTGCCACTACCGCTGCTATTGCCTAAGTCGTATAAAGCTAACAAAGTTGTTGATGTTGTTGACGTGCCTCCTAGAGTTGCACTCGC
>CALJAA010000041.1 GCA_938028465.1 uncultured Granulosicoccaceae bacterium
ACTTCGTTATAACCACGCGCTGGTGATTCAACGACTTTGATTTGCGCATTTGGAAACCACTTTTTAACAAGCGGCTCAAAACTAGTACCCAATGTCGTAGCCACTTTCACATCTGGCTGGTTGATAGAATCCCAACCATCAAACTTAGCCGCTTTTTCAGTGGTAGTGAATGGGTAGAGTTCTACTGATATGTAGCTTTCCGAAAAGCCAGCAACCTTCATTCGCGATGGGTTAATGCTGGCCGATCCTGTCATGTGGTATTTACCCGATGTCACACCATTGACTAGCGTGCCCCAATCTGCCGCGACAAATTCAAGCTTAACATCGAGATCTTTTGCTAGTTCAGTCATAACATCGATATCAAACCCTTTGTACTTGTTAGTAGCAGGATCTCGCAATGTCATTGGGTTCCAATCGCCAGTTGTGCCAACCTTCAACACACCTTCCTTCAAAATATCATCTAGCGCTGACTGAGCGTGCGCCTGAAGAGTGGCAGCAGATAGCAGTATGGCAATAGGTAATGCCTTGAGATATTTAATCATTTTCATTCCTCTGAGCTTGATGACGTAGTATATCAGCCCGTCAAAATGTAAGCATCACGCTAAATTTACAATTTATACCCTTAATTCTTGCAGGGTTTCACCCTGACGGATAGTACCCCGCCCATAGCCCTAAATTTACCCAGAAAATTGACCCTGAGAGGATTCCTTAGGTGCTGCTGCGTTTAAGGTATTATCCTTCGTTTACGATATTTGGACCCAAAATGGCCAACAGCGAAACATTACCCAAGCCCACTCAACGCCTGAAACTCGGTTTTGTCGGCGGCGGTCAGGGCGCACTCATTGGAGAAGTGCACGCCAATGGCGCTAGATTATCCAATCGCTGGGAGATCGTCGCAGGTGCGCTGTCATCCAATCCTGAGCGCGCAAAAAAATCAGGCGAAGATTGGATGCTAGACCCTAGCCGAGTTTACGCTGACTATAAAACGATGGCTGTAGAGGAATCAAAGCGTACCGACGGCATAGATGCTGTGGTTATAGTCACCCCTAACCACCTGCACCACCCCGTAGCCAAGTGCTTTATGGAACACGGCATAGATGTCATATCAGACAAGCCACTCACCAAAACCGTTGATGAAGCTAGGGAGCTTCTCGTACTTCAACGACAAACCGAATTGGTCTTCGGCGTAACCTATGCTTACTCCGCGCATGTGATGGTGCGCCAAGCACGTGAAATGATAAATCGTGGAATGATTGGCGACATACGACAAGTACACGTTGAGTACTTTCAGGAATGGGCCGTCAACATCTCCGACAGCGGCGATGACGCTCCTTGGCGATTCAAACGCGAATTCAGTGGTGACAGCATGACTGTCGCCGACATCGGCACACACGCGGCTCAACTAGCATCGTTTGTATGTAATAAACCTATAACAGCTGTCGATGCAGAATTTTTAGTAACCGGAGCGCCTAAAGAGCTGGAAGACACAGCCTTCATGCGCCTAAAGCTAGACAAAACCATCCCTGGCACGTTAATGGTGTCGCAAGCGGCTGCCGGAACACAGTGCGGTTTACGTATCAGAGTACACGGCACCGAGGCCTCCATTGATTGGCAACAGGAAAACCCAGAAAGCCTGAACTACACCAAGCTTGATTCACCCACACAAAAGATCGAACGTGGTTACACAGCGGGCATGTTAGAGCCAGCGACACACCTAGTCAGAATGCCACGCGGCCATCCCGAAGCACTAACCGATGCATGGGCTAATCTCTATACTGAATTTGCCATTGCCATTGATGCTCGAAAAAAAGGAACGACTCTTCCCAACAATTTAATCAATTACCCTGATGTTGTTGAAGGTGTTAATGGCATGTTGTTTGTTGATGCAGCAATAAAATCTAACGAGAATGGTGGATGGGTTGATTGCGAAGTTGTTTAAGCAGCGTGGTTGAGTAGGGATTCATACCGGGGTATTTTTTGCTTATAGGGCCGACACTGTTGCCGCTATCACCGACTTATCATCGCGTCTAACTGACCGCTCAGACTCCTTGTCACTGACCACCGGGAGCTCACGTGCAGTACTAGGGATGATATAGCGGATGGTATCGAACACTCCCGCTGCATTCCAATAACCAGACGTTGGAGATGCTGTCGATCCACGCCTTTCGTTAGCCACGCGAGACTTTTGCTGGTTATAGGCGTCCGAGGAATAGATGTTTACTAGTATTTGGTCAATAACATCTGTAGTGATCACCGTGTGTGACCCTGGATCAGAGTCACCAAGGCTTCTGTCAGCGATGGTGACATCGAATGGTGTTTGCAGCAAACCAATTGATGCTTTGTTGGGATAGTCGCGCGCCCAACCCTTATCATCGAAAGCGCTAACCATGGGTACAAAGGTCAGCCGTTCTTCACCGCTATCGATATAACCACTGACTTGCACACCATCTAAGAACGACCATGTCGCCGGCTTACTGTAGAGCCCGGCCAATCCTAATTCCGGTTTTGATTGGTTAGATAAATACCCAGTATTAACTTGTGCCACTTCGAGTATTCGACCAAAGCTATTAATCGTACTACCCGCTCCAACAAATACTGATTCAAGGTGCTGACCGTAAAGACCTAAGTTTGGACACGACCTACCTCTTTGCAAATCTGTTGTTTCCACCCGACACAACTTTTGCCCTCTGATTGATTTTAACTCGGCTTTAAGAACCTTAATATTGCCGAGCAAGTCAACCCTAAAATTTACGGGTGCGGATGATCGTAGATTAGCAGGCATAAGCATTGCCCCATCTGCTCGACCGAAAGACACACCGATATTGAGCGGCAAAGCAGGATAGCCACCCATATCTACCATGTCTTCCCTTAAATCGTAAAATGCAGGATGTCTGGCTAAGTCATTATCTGCAATTAACGATTGATAGTATTTTTCTAGTTGTCGCCATCGATTCGTTTTATTTCCACTCGGCCAGCTTTTATACTGGGGCGTAGACTTTCCGATATAGATTCCCAACAATTGGCGAACGGCGATGGAATTAAATGCGGCTACTGCCCTCTTTACATCGCTACGTATGAATTGGCCAACCGTGTTTTTTGAAAACGTATCTTGCATCATAGAATTCAAGGTGCGTAGGTAGGCCTCTAGAGAAGGCGGTATAAAGGCACCTCGGTGCGGCGCATCCAACGATACGTAAGCACCCACATTATGTTGAATGCCGTTATCTTCAAGCGACAGAAGTGCATGTCGACTAACTAGCCCACCCATACTGTAGCCATAGAGTATCGCTAGCTTTCCGTCTAGCTCACGTCGAAATGTTTCACTCTGCAGTAATGATTGGATAGCTTTGGAATTTTCTTGAATTGCGCCTCGACGATCCAAATAGTCAATCAACCACACAACACTGCCTCTGTTTTGGATCAACTCCATCGGAAAATTACTACCAGAGGTTTCTGACTCAACACTGAGTTGCTGGGCCAATTCAAGATAGGATCGTACCGTACCGGCTACTGCCGGGTTTTCGGTAGATTGAGCATCGAAACCAGGCGCAAATATTGTGTGCCGCAGGCCTGCCCGTTCGTTGGCCGGCGCCATTCGCCATGCATAACCAACAATCGTACCGACATCATCTCGTAGTTCAATTCGTGCCGATGGGTTCTGGCTCCCGATAGTTGGACTATCAATATACGATAGAAGTGCTAGCGCTTCTTTTGACATACCTTCAAATGCCATAACAGCACCTGACGTTATGGCGCAAAAAATCACTGCTAGTAGTAATCGCATTTAAAGCCCCTACTGCGAAACGAGTGGCAAATTACTGTCGAATCGAAATCTCAGTGGCGGATGTGCACGAGCCATTGTGGGAGTATGTCCATACAGTGGCATCTAAAGCGAAGGCTGTTGTGGCCAGCCTACGAATTGCCTCTATTCTGGCAGCTGAGAGTTCCGTAGACGAAAATCGAACAAACCCATGAAATAAAGAACTCGCATGGGCATTAGGACCTTTGAGCCTAATCATAAAATCATCTGTATTCCAACCACCTTCCTTTATGTCAACAATGTTGCCGGAACCACATTGCTGCGCATAGGCTGTTGAGCCATAGGATATGGAAAGGGTGCATGCTAAAAACAAGTAGAGTTTCTTCATTTAAATCTCACTTAATATCTCGTGCTTAGAACACGCTACCGATATTAAAAATACTTGTCTTGAAATTGCTTTTATCAAACGTGCACTTAATAACTTATCTTGGCAAATAATTAACAATCTCTCGTTTATGCACGCTGAGTACAGGCAGTTTATTTTACAAAATACAGTCAAGTTATTGACCTCAAAGACGCAGCCGTTAAGAACCTAACTGTAGATTGATTCACACCCCAAAAGGGTGATTACGCGTCAGCTAATATAAATTCGCTCGCCCGTTCGCCCACCATAATCGCCGGTGCATTGGTATTGCCTGTTGGGATAGTTGGAAAGACAGATGCATCCGCGACCCGAAGGCGACCAATACCATGCACTTTTAGCCGCGCATCAACTACTGATGAGCTTGGGTTGTCTCCCATTCTGCAGGTACCACACTGATGAAATACAGTCCAAGCATTCTCCGCAATAAAGGTCTCTAACTGTTCATCGCTTGCGATGTCACTACCGGGATACACCTCGGAAGTAATGATTGCGCTTAAGGCAGGCGTTGCGGCGAGCTGACGCATTAGCTTCATACCCGAGAGCATCGTTTGCTTATCCTCATCATTACTGAGGTAGTTCGGATTCATCACCGGCGCATCATTTGGGTTAGCACTACCGATATGTACTGACCCGCGACTCGTGGGTTTGCACGGATTGTATCCGAGCATAAACGCTGCAAACGGATCTGGATTGATTAATGGGCGAGTGCCAACCGGCGCTCTGGTATAGCTTACGGGCGAGAAGTACAATTGAATATCAGGTTGGATTAAATTAGGTTCGGTTTTAATAAAGCCGCCAGCCTGATTGAGGCTTAGTGTTAGCGGGCCTTTACGCGCCAGTAAAAACTTCATACCAGCAAACAACTTGCCGTACCAAGGCCGTAGCTGTTGATTAAGCGTAGGCAGCGTGCTTTTACAAATCATATCGGCGCCAAGGTGATCTTGTAGGTTTTCACCTACTTGATTATTAGCATGCATTATATCGATACCATGCTCTTGCAATAACGCCCCCGGGCCAATGCCAGAAAGTTGAAGCAGCTTAGGCGAGTTAATTGCTCCACCGCACACGATAACCTCTTTGTTAGCGGTGGCAGTTTTAAGCTCACCTTTATGTTTAAACGTAACGCCTGTTGTTTCACCATTTTTTATGTTGATCTTGTGCGCATCAGCTTGCGTCATTACGGTCAGGTTCGAACGCTTCATTGCAGGCCACAAATAACAACGTGATGCAGATGCTCGTAAGCCTTTATGCGTAGTAATTTGATAAAGGCTCGCACCGAGCATGGAGTCAGCGTTGTAATCGCTATTGATACCCAGCTGAAGTTGTTCAGCACCCTTCAGGTATTGATCACACAAAGGATGGACGTCGTGCTGTGTGTCATACACATGTAAGGGGCCATCGGTGCCCCTATGCGGTGAAGCCTCTCCACTATAGGACTCCATTGATTTAAAGGTATTTGATACTGCCTCCCACCCCCAGCCACTTGCGGCGCTGTTCCATTCGGCATAATCACCTGGGTGGCCTCGCACATAAACCATCGCATTAATTGAGCTAGACCCGCCTAATACTTTGCCGCGCGGCCAATAACTGCGCCTACCCGCTAACGATTCAACGGGTTCGGTGGTGTATTTATAATTAACACGCTCGTCGTAATAAACCTTGCCGTATCCAATTGGCATTTGGATATAAAAGCGTTTATCACTTACGCCTGCTTCTAGGAGTAATACGGAAAATTGTCCGCTTTCAGATAAGCGATTTGCGATAACCGATCCGGCCGAGCCCGCTCCAACAATGATGTAGTCGTATTGCATGCTCTCTTGTATTACAAGTTCATCAATGACATTGCGTCAATAAGCCGCGATAACGTTGCAAGCAGCATCTATCGCCCCATCCCCATGTTTAATATTCAATGCGATCAATGCACTATTAACACAAGACAAGGTACCTAAAATCATCGGCGGCGATAAGTGCCCCATATGACCAATTCTAAATTGATTGTTATCCAAGCCTGCTCCGGCCACTGGCAATAGGCCAACACCTAAAGTCACGCCAGTGTGTTCACTGGCCCACTCTTGGATACGAATGGCATCTTCGTGCGCTGTTGCGATACTGGTTACTGCAGTAGATCGCAACGTCTTATCACTTATGTAACATCGAATATCACCATCAGCGCTCCATGCATCAACCGCAGCCCAAACACATTCAGCGTGCGCTCGATGACGCGCCCACGTGTTTTCGATACCTTCTTCTTCCAACATTTTTACCGCTTCACTTAAACCAAGCAGCAAGTGTGTTGGTGGTGTGCCACCAAATTTTTCGGGGAATAACTCGCCTTCTACTCGCGGCTTCCAATCCCAGTACGGTGTATTACGGCTAGCTTTGTCGTGCAACTGCCAAACCCTGTCAGAAATAATATTGAAGGCAAGGCCTGGCGGCGTCATCAAGCCTTTTTGACAGGCTGTTACAAGTACATCAATTCCCCATGCGTCCACGTGTAACTCTTCACACGCAAACGAGGCAATCGCATCCACCATCAGTAGCGCCGGATGCGTTGCAGCATTCATGGCATTCCTAACCGACTCCACACAATTAATGATCGAGTTAGATGTATCAGTCTGTACCATCAACACCGCTTGTATTTTATGAGTGCTATCGGCCTGCAAGGCTTTTAAAAGTTCATCCGTGTTATTCGCCTCGGTTCCCTTAGCTTCAATCCACTTAACATTGACTCCCAAGGCCTCTGCAATGATCGACCACATGCCGCCAAAACGCCCATTCACTAAGGCAATCACCTCATCGCCTGGGCTCAGGGTGTTGCTTAGGCAAGCCTCCCACGCAGCATGACCATTACCAACGTAACTGACGAGTTGCCCACTGGATTTAGCAATCCGCATCAAGCCTTGATAGGTTTGTTCGGTTAGATCAATCAACGGGCCAGCATAAATATTAGGCGCAGGTTGCTGCATCGCAGCCAACACCCGCGACGGTATGGTAGACGGGCCAGGAATGGCAAGATGATCACGACCAAAATTAAGTTTCATGGGCGTGACTATGGCACAAGCTTGTACGCTGTGCCACCGCACCATTTAACGGTGGTAAATAGCGTTTGTATGTCGTATAAATTAACTACTCCAAACAGGCCCACATATCAACATGACAACCACCGCACCCTACGGTAGCTGGCGTTCCCCGATTAGCGCTGAATCACTAGTACAAGGCGCTGCTGGCATCTCGGAGGTCCGCCCCGATGGCGACGCCGTGTGGTGGTGTGAATCCAGACCAAGTGAAGGCGGCAGGACGGCCATGATGCGCTGGCATGACGGTAATCGTACTGAAGTCACGGCGCCTGATGCCAATGTTCGCACCCGAGTACATGAGTACGGCGG
The DNA here is from genome assembly GCA_938028465.1 of uncultured Granulosicoccaceae bacterium. Lineage (GTDB taxonomy): Bacteria > Pseudomonadota > Gammaproteobacteria > Granulosicoccales > Granulosicoccaceae > Granulosicoccus. The sequence continues at coordinate 7,571 of CALJAA010000041.1, forward strand.
CGGAGCATGGACGGTACATGGGGGGGTGGTTTACTACGTAGATGACAGCGACCAACGCATTAGAAAGCTGATGCCTGACCAATCGGTGCAGATACTCAGCCAAAACCCGGATGTTTCGCGCGCACTTCGTTATGCCGATCTAACAGTCACCCCTGATGAACAGTGGATCATTGCCGTAGGTGAGCGTCATCTACCCGATAGCCACGATGTTGAGAACTTGCTAGTGGCGATAAAAACGGATGGCTCTGAGAAACAACAGCTTCTCGCAGAGGGGGCTGACTTCTATCAATCACCTGTTGTATCGCCAGATGGTAAACAACTGGCATGGACACAATGGCAGCACCCTAACCTGCCTTGGGACGACACCGAATTATTTGTATCGGCTCTTACAACTACTGAAAACTCGATTAACGTCAGTGATATTCAGCTTGTCGCCGGCGGTAAGGATGAAGCCATCGTCCAACCTTTGTGGTCTCCCAATGGTGTACTGCACTATTTATCAGACCGCAGCGATCTTTGGCAGTTATACCAACAAGGCAGCGACGTACCCGTCACCCAAGTTGAAGGTGAAATTGGTTACCCGCCTTGGGTGTTCGGCTTGGCGCGATATGCATTTACCGATACCGGCAGCATCATTGCTGCACGCTTTAACGCTGGCGTTGAATACTTAGATGGGTATCCGCAATACACAGCGTTTAACTCGGTACGTACATCCGGTGCTCACGTAGCCTTTGCTGCTGCAGGATGGCAAAGTGAGACGGTGGTTATCTTTGATGGCAAGATCGTTAATCAAACTCGAACCCTAGATTTCGACGAAGCATTTTTACCCACGCCAGAAGTGATCAGCTATGACACCAGTGAAAACGAGCAATCGTATGCGCTGTACTTTCCGCCTGCCAATCCGGCTTACGCGCCAGAGCCATCAACGGCCCCACCCTTAATTGTATTGGCACACGGCGGCCCTACTTCGGCTGCACGCTCGCAGTTAAACCTAGGGCGCAACTTCTGGACTAGCCGTGGATTTGGTGTTGTTGACGTTAACTATCGCGGCAGCAGTGGCTTTGGTCGAGCTTATCGCAAAAAGCTAGAAGGCAATTGGGGCGTGTATGACGTTGATGACTGCATCAATGCAGCGCGCTATTTAGCAGCTCAAGGCAAGGCTGATAAAAACAAACTCATTATCCGCGGTGGCAGCGCTGGCGGTTTTACGGTGTTGTGCGCATTGGCTATGCATTCAGTTTTTACCGCTGGCGCCAATATGTACGGCGTAGCGAACCTCGAAGACTTAGCCGACGATACACACAAGTTTGAAAGCCGGTACTTAGATAGATTGATTGGCCCCTACCCAGAAGACAAAGCACTCTATCAAGAACGCTCACCTATTAATCATTTGGAAGGCCTAACGGCACCCATGATTGTATTGCAGGGCGACGAGGACGCAATCGTGCCACCTTCACAATCGCGCATGATTGTGGAAGCGCTAAAAGAGCGAAAGGTGCCCGTGGCCTATATAGAATTCGAAGGCGAGCAACACGGTTTTCGTAAAGCTGAAAACATCATTATCGCGCTAGAATCTGAACTGTATTTCTATGGCCAAGTATTTGGCTTTACGCCTGCAGACATTGATACGACAGTGCCGATTTTCAATAAAGCAATTTAACCTCAGAGCCGTAGTTACCGATCTCAATAAGATTACCGTCAGGGTCGTTTACATAAACCGATGTAATCGGCCCTAACGCACCCGTTCGCTCTACTGGCCCTTCGATCACTTCTACACCAGCCTCATTAAATATTTCAACCCAATCCGCAACCGGCGTGGTGCAGATAAAACACCAATCTTGTGAGCCAGGGGTTGGATGTGTTGCATGGGGTTTAAATTCTTCGCCTGCAACATGTAAATTAATTTTTTGCTCGCCAAACATGAGTGCCTTACGATTATCACCAAAGCTGGCTACCGCCATGCCTAATACTTTGACATAGAACTCAATACACTTATCAATATCATTGGTGGTGAGCACGACATGGTCTATGGTATATATCATTTAATTCGGCGCGGTAGGGCTTGAGTTAACTAGCATTAATCAACGATAGTGCTTAGAGTAACTACGCCTTAGCCCAGCACGCTGCACGATCACTCCAACTAATTGCTGAGTTTTAATCGATACTCCACTATGCTCAAAGCCGTCTTGAAGTGCGTTTAACGTTATGCGTGTTTGATCAACTGAGGAGGCTTGGCGAAATACGTATTCTGCATCATCTTCGCTTTTGCCACTAACAGCTGACTCATCAACCCGAGCCAATACGTAAGCACCCTCAGTAACGGTTGCTGATGGGTCAATCACGATGAGGCAGCCTTGTTTGAATTCAGGCTCCATTGAGGCATCGAGCACACGTAGTGCGAATGTAGCAGAGTCTGCGCAGGTGGGTGATTCGGCTACCGCTTCCTCAGCTACCTTTGGCCTAAACTTAAGCGGGAACGTATTCAATCGTCGCGCCTCATCAATACAATATCAACGAGGCCTTTACCAAAGGCTGTAATCCAAGCCATATCTGAAAAGCGGTGGTACTGTGCGCGCAACGTGACTGCACTACCAAACAGAATAGAGGCTGTAGCAACAAACGACCCTAATGCCAGTGTCGAGATACCTGACACACCTTGCCCAATGGTGCAGCCCAAAGCCAAGATTCCACCGAATCCCATTAGAGCTGCACCAACAAAATGCGCAACCATATCGCCAGACTGTGAGAAGGCTTCCAGGCGAAGCGAGCGTGTGAGTAAACCATAGACAAAGGATCCAAACACGATGCCAGCCACCATCACAACACCAAAGCTGATGGTTGCGCCGGTGTAGGTCATTAAATACATGAGCGTGTTGCCCGATGGCGCTATAAAACTGAAGCTTTCAATTGGTACCGGATCAAAATCATCAAGGCCAAGCCATCCTGTTGCTAGCCACCCGCCGACTACGCATAAACCAATAGTGCTGCCTGCTAATACATTGTTGGAGTTACCTATAAAACCCGGTTGTCGCAAAGCCCAAAACAACATTAGGGCTGCGATCAACACACCGGCAGCAGCTGCCAACCCTGTTGATGCCGACCCACTAACCCAGTAATTGATCATTTGATGTAATCCCTGATCAGCAATACCCTTGTCACTTAAATCTACGGTAAACGGTTCTATGTAATCCACTCGAAGAACACCGAGCAAACCACGCAGTGTCATATACGCTGAAATACCCATAACCAAAAACACAAACAATGACTTTAGGCTGCCATTGCCCATGCGCACCAATGTGCGTTGCCCACAACCGCCGCTAAGTGTCATTCCAATACCGAAAAGTAGACCGCCAAGAACATAGCCTAGCCAAGCAAATGATGGCACTCTATATCGACTCTCATTTACCGCTACCAAATCGAATAGCTCTAACAGCTGCACACCGATGATAGCCAAGGCCATTGCAAACACCCAAGCTGCAAACCGCCCTCGATTTTGAAAGTTCACCCAATCGCTGATTGCGCCCATCGTGCAGTATTGAGTTTTGTTGCCGACAACACCAAAAATAAAGGCAAGCGCAAAACCTGCACCAGAGACTATGTGAATATTGCTAAGCTCTTCCATAAATTAATACCACTCACACCACTTAGGCTTTTTGTAGCTTGAAGATGAATTTTTCACCGTCTATATTGGTTTCGAGTAACTCGTTACCTGTTTGTTTGGCTAGGAGTTCGAAATCGCCTTCTGACGCCGGATCAGTTGAAATGATTTCCAGCACCGCACCCGGCTCTAAGTCTTTCAGTGCTTGCTTAGCCTTGATAATAGGGATTGGGCAATTCATGCCCGATACATCCAATACAGTGTTCTCTTCACTCATGATACTACCCTCAATCGTTTTGCTTATTTTAGCGTAATACAGCTGCCCTTGTTAATAAGGCTCTTCGCCTTTAACCGTAAGTCTTGTAACGCTAATTCAGCTTTTTGTCATTACTAGTGCATCACCTACTATTTGATGCACACTTATGACTTGATCCAAAGCAAAACCATAGTGCGGAAACACCTGTGCAAACTGGCTTTTGCATATTGCACACATCGCCGCCATATGAGTAATGCCATGTTTTTTGTGCAAGGCTTGAAAGGCACTCATGCGCGGTTTCGCACCTGCAGTGCGTAGCTCGGATAGCTCATCCGTGAGTAAACCACCACCCCCACCGCAACAAAATGTATTTTGGCCCGTGGTGTTGGGTGCCATATCAAAAAAATAATTACAGCTGGCTTGCAACACTTCTCGCGGGATTGTCAACTGACCGTTTGGCACATCGCCCAGTTGAGATGCTCTGGCAACATTGCACGAATCATGAAACGTGATTCTGCGATGATCATTTTTGGAAGCATCTAGCGTGATTTGTTTAGCCTCAATTAATTGATGCGTCACCTCAACAATATGTTGCGGCACCGGGTAGCGCCTATCCAGGGTTGATACTTTTTCTAGCAATGGCGGCAAGTAATTACAGGCAACCCGCCAAGCATGCCCACATTCACCAAATACAATGCGCCTTACCTTTAGCTCATTGGCGGCTTGCACAATCCGCTCAGCCATTTCTTCCAAGCGTTGTTTGTTACCGGTAAACAAACCAAAATTGGCAGCCTCTGATGCAAAGCTGCTGATCGTCCAGCTTAACCCTGCCTCGTGAAACACCTTGGCATATCCAATTAAGCCATCCACATGTGGCTCTGCAAAAAAATCAGCAGATGGAGTCACTAGTAATATATCTGCGTTGGCCTGATCTAACGGCAACTTTACGTTTATCCCTGTCTCTTCAACAATATCTTCTTCAAGTCCTTCTAACGTATCCGCCAATGCAGGGCCTGGCAACCCAAGGTTATTGCCCTTAGTTAACGCTTTACTGATTATTTGATTACTGTATTTTTGCCCAAGCCCGATCTTATCGAGGATGCGCCTGCCCACCATCGAAATTTCAGCGGTATCAATACCGATGGGGCAAGAAGATGCACAACGCCTACATTGTGAGCATTGATGGAAGTAGCGATACCAATCATCAATGACGTCTTCTGTTAGATCTTCAGCACCTACTAACTTAGGTACAAGCTTACCGGCAACCGTGAAATAACGTCGGTACACCTTACGTAACAGGTCTTGCCGGGCAACTGGCATATTGTTTGGATCACCCGTGCCTAAAAAATAATGGCATTTATCAGTACACGCTCCGCACTTAATACAAGAATCCAGATAAACCCGTAAGGCTCTTGATTGCTTAAGTTCAACACCTAAGGTTTCAAGCGCCACAACCTTCCAGTTATCAATTAGCTCCGAGGGCAGATCCAGCGCGGTTTGCACATCCGCATTCGCTTGATAAGGCTGGCTATGGCTCATTGAACCCAGCTTGAGCTCCGGCACTTTTATTTTCAGTGGGAGCAGATCGCTTTTAGCCACTGTTGCGACCCTCTGCTTTCGCGGATTTTATTCGAGTTCGCTTTTTATCTCGCGTCATGATCGACGGGCTAAAAAAGAATCCTGGTGCATGCAACAACTTGGAAAACGGAAACACGATAAACAAAATCGCTGCTAACAATAAATGCACGATCAACAGCCAGCCCGATGGAAATTCGCTTTGTAGCTGATTTACCACCGACAAAAAGTAGTGACGTACTGATTCTAAATCGTTGTGATTAGTCCAACGCATTAAAAAACCCGAGGACACAAGGCAGAGCAAAAAAACTAACCACAGGTAATCAGATGGCGCTGACACAAACCGCACGCGCGGCACCACAATGCGCCGAGCCAATAAGCCGATCAAACCCACCATAGTAACTAGGCTTGCAAACTTGGCCTCACTAGCGATAAATGCAAACCATGCCCAATCTATTTGTGCAAACAAATTGATATGAAATAGCAACAGCCACAGCAATCCAACATGGAACAACCACGCGAATACCCACGTCCATGTTGATGAACGAAACAAGGTTTTGAACAGAAACAATTCGCTCACCACGCGATGCAACTGGCCACGACGGCTAAACGGCGCTGGCGTTAATGGCATGTGGCGTAATTGCGGTGTGCAAGCAAACTGTATCACTCGCCAAACAATGCCTGCTAAGCACAAGGCCAAAGCCAGTAGAACCAATGCGGCGATCATTTGTTAACGATCATAAGCATGGCTAGAATCACTTTTTAGACACAACCAGTAGGCTTTGGCAGGCCTGCGTATTTACAAGCTTGCTTTGCCGGACCATGCGGGAATAACTCGTAAAGATATTTGCTGTTGCCCTTCTCCTGCCCCAGCTTTTTACCGATTTGCTTGGTTAGGATGCGAATCGCCGGTGCGATTTCGTATTGCTCGTAATAACCACGCAAAAAATCAATGACTTCCCAGTGATTAGGCGTTAACTCGCAATCGTCCGCCTTCGCCATAGCATTAGCAATATCAATGGTCCAATCTTCAAGGTTAAGTAAATAACCTTCTTCATCAGTTGAGATGTTGAGTTGGTCTAGCATGGTGTAATGATTCAAATTGAACGCGATAATGCCTGTTAGCCAACTATACCTCAGGCCATCAGCAAAAAGAGCACAACCCAGCGCTTACCCACCCATGAAGTACCGTAAGCGCATCAATCCTACCCACTTGCATCTGATTGCTGGCCTAGCGGTTGCGCCGATCGCCCTTGATTCTGCCCAAAACAGCCTGAGCCGCATCCATCACATTAGTTCCAGGGCCAAATATTTCATCCACGCCAGCATCGAGTAAAAATGCATAGTCTTGTTCGGGGACTACGCCACCGCACACCACATTGATATCTTCTCGGCCTTTGTTTTTAAGCTCAACCACCAGCTCTGGCAACAACGTTTTATGGCCACCTGCAAGCGATGAAGCGCCCACTACATCAACACCTAAATCTATCGCACGCTGTGCAACCTCAGCCGGAGTTTCAAACAAATCAGATAAGCTCACATCAAACCCCATATCCGTAAAGGCTGACGCAATGACCTTTGCACCACGGTCATGCCCATCTTGCCCCATCTTGGCTACAAGGATACGTGGGTGACGACCTTGCTCGGTCACGTATTCTTTGATTCGCTCTTGCATCATTTTGTACTCAGGCGACTCGGCAACGGCATCACCGTATACGCCCGCTACGATTTCAGACTCTGCTTGATAGCGGCCAAAGCTAGCTTCCATTGCTGACGATATTTCGCCTAAGGTGGCACGATGCCGAGCAGCCTCTACAGCAAGTTCTAACAAGTTACCCTTGCCACTTGCACTCGCCTCTTCAATCGCAAGTAGTGCCGCCTTACACGCCGCTTCTTTACGTGTACCTTTGATCGAGTTAAGCCTATCAACCTGGGATTGGCGCACCTTACTGTTATCCACTTCCAACACATCAATTGTGGGTTCGTCTTCAAGCCGAAAACGATTAACACCCACGACAACATCTTGCACCTGATCAACTCGTGCTTGCCGATTTGCAGCTGCTGCTTCAATACGAGCTTTAGGCATACCCGAGGCGACCGCTTTCGTCATCCCGCCTAAGGCTTCAACTTCTTCAATTATTTGCCAAGCCTCATCCGCCAGCTCTTTAGTGAGCGCTTCAACATAGTAAGAACCTCCAAGGGGATCAACCGTGTCGGTAACGCCGGTTTCATGTTGCAGTATCAGTTGCGTATTACGCGCGATTCGAGCCGATGTTTCGGTGGGTAACGCAATGGCCTCATCAAACGAATTGGTGTGTAGCGACTGCGTACCACCAAGCACGGCAGCCATCGCTTCGTAGCTGGTGCGCACAACATTGTTGTAGGGGTCTTGCTCTGCCAACGACACCCCTGATGTTTGGCAGTGCGTACGTAAGGACTTAGAGCGAGCCGTTTTGGCACCAAAATCAGTCATGATTTTTGACCATATTTGCCTGGCCGCACGCAGCTTAGCAACCTCCATGAAAAAGTTCATACCAATACAAAAGAAAAACGATAGTCGAGGAGCAAATGCATCGACATCCAATCCACGTGCTTTAGCGACCCTGACGTATTCCATACCATCACACAGCGTGAACGCGAGCTCTTGAGCTAAAGTAGAACCTGCTTCCTGCATATGATATCCAGAGATGGATATCGAATTAAACTTAGGCATATTGCCTGCCGTGTACTCGATGATGTCCGCCACAATCCGCATAGACGGCTCGGGCGGGTAGATATAGGTGTTGCGCACCATAAACTCTTTTAGAATATCGTTTTGTATCGTGCCCGATAACGCTTTTGTATCGACTCCTTGCTCTTGACCCGCCACGATAAACATCGCCAATGTTGGTATTACCGCGCCATTCATTGTCATTGATACCGACATCGATTCCAATGGAATTCCGTCAAAGAGGATTTTCATATCCTCAACTGAATCAATCGCTACCCCTGCCTTTCCAACATCACCCGTTACTCTTGGGTGATCACTGTCATAACCACGATGCGTCGCAAGATCGAACGCGACGGACAAACCCTTCTGGCCACCCGCTAAGTTTTTTCGATAAAACGCGTTTGATTCTTCCGCTGTTGAAAAACCCGCGTACTGACGAATAGTCCATGGCCTACCCGTATACATTGTGGCCTTAACGCCTCGGGTGAAAGGCTCGAATCCTGGCAATTCTGTCGCAACTGCATCGGGCACATCATCAGCTGTGTATAGAGGCTTTATATTTATACCTTCGGGTGTCATCCGGCAAAGCTTGGCTGGGTCGCCACCTTTTTGCTCGGCAGATGCTAGCTCCTCCCACTTTTTTGGAAGCTCACTCATCACCGAACTCCATGATAGTTTCGTCCACGGCTAAGCTATCGCCCTCTGCACAGCGTATTGACTTAACGGTACCGGCTTTTTCGGCACGCAGCACGTTTTCCATTTTCATTGCTTCAACGATGGCTAAGGCCTGGCCTTCTTCCACCGCATCACCTTCTGCAACCATCAGTGACAGTAGCAAGCCAGGCATAGGGCAAAGTAAGTACTTTGAAGTATCAGCCGCTTCCTTTTCAGGCAGTAAATCGTGTAGCTCCGCATCCGCAACCGACAACACCAGCGTATTGGCGTCGATACCGCCCATCCGGATGCGATAACCATCGATGGTTGTATTGATCTTGGCGGTAAATGCGTGATTGATAGAGTCAGCCATTTCTAACTGTGCGTGAATAAGCGTATCACCCGGCAACCAATGACTTTTAAGCTGCATCGATTCATCACCGGCTAAGGCAAAGCTGATCCCTTCATCGTTAGCGGTGTATGTCACTCGATGGTTTTCTCTATTTATTCTGACCACTCTGTCAAACGGTCCTTTGTTAATTGTGTGGTCTCTACCCAAACCCGACATACCTGCGACCGCCATACGGGTCTGCTCAACACTGTAGGTAAACAGCGATACTGCAATCGCTTTTAATAAACTGCCATCATCAAACTCAACACCGTTAAACCCGTCTGGATATTCTTCGTCAATAAATGCTGTGGTGATATTCCCTGATTTAAACCGCTCATGGCGCATCACAGCCGACAAAAATGGGATGTTGTGGCCAATCCCTTCCAGCTCAAACTGATCTAATGCTGTAGACATCTCGTCAATAGCGAGTTCGCGGGTGTTGCTCCAAGTGCAGAGCTTGGCAATCATCGGATCGTAAAACAAACTGATTTCATCACCCTCAACTACGCCGGTATCGTTTCTGACCACTTTGTTAGCCAGGTTCACCTCTTTTGGGGGGCGGTATTTAACTAACCGGCCGATTGATGGTAAAAAATTGCGATACGGATCTTCAGCATAAAGCCGACTTTCCATCGCCCAACCGTTGAGCTCGATATCTTCCTGTTTTAATGACAGCTTCTCACCGTTCGCGACGCGGATCATCTGCTCAACTAAATCAACACCGGTAATCATTTCGGTAACCGGATGCTCCACTTGCAAACGAGTGTTCATCTCAAGGAAGTAAAAATTACGGTCTTTATCAACGATAAATTCGACCGTGCCAGCACTCTCATAGTTAACCGCTTTTGATAGCGCTACCGCCTCTTCACCCATTCTTGTACGAGTGGCTGCATCAAGGAATGGCGAGGGTGCTTCCTCAATGACTTTTTGGTTGCGCCTCTGTATAGAACACTCTCGCTCGCCAAGATAAATCGTATTGCCAAAGGAATCCGCTAATACCTGAATTTCAATATGACGAGGCTCAGTCACAAATTTTTCGATAAACAAGCGATCATCACCAAATGATGATTGAGCCTCAGAGCGAGATCGATCGTATCCTTCGCGTGCCTCTGCATCGTTCCAGGCGATACGCATGCCTTTACCACCGCCACCAGCACTCGCCTTGATCATCACCGGGTAGCCAATGTCAGTAGCGATTTTCACAGCATGATCAGCGCTATCAATTAACCCCATGAATCCTGGCACTGTCGTGACACCAGCATCCGCTGCAATTTTTTTAGACGTAATCTTATCGCCCATAGCTTCAATGGCTTGCTCACCCGGGCCAATAAATACAACGCCCGCCTCCGCTAAGCGTTTTTTAAACTCAACTCGTTCCGATAAAAATCCATAACCTGGGTGAACAGCTTCAGCACCCGATTGTTTGCAAGCGTCGATGATCTTATCGATAACCAAGTAACTTTCGCTAGCAGGTGAATTTCCAATGTGTACTGCTTCGTCAGCTTGCTTAACATGTTGTGCTTGCGCATCAGCATCGGAATAAACGGCAACCGTCGTTATGCCCATCTTGCGAGCACTTCGAATGACCCGACACGCGATCTCACCGCGGTTAGCAATCAGTATTTTCTTAAACATGAAGATTGCTCCTTACAGCGGGATGTTGTTGTGTTTTTTGGCGGGCACATTAACTGACTTGTTTTTTAATATTTCAAGAGAGTTAATAACGCGGCGCCTTGTAGAATGCGGTTGAATTACATCATCGATAAATCCGCGCTGGGCCGCGATAAAGGGGTTAGCGAAATTCGCTTCGTATTCTGCTGTGCGTTTTTCTATCTTTTCTTTATCATCAAGCTCTGATCGATATAGTATTTCTGTGGCACCCTTAGCACCCATTACCGCAATTTCAGCACTGGGCCAAGCGTAGTTTACGTCTGCACGTATGTGCTTGGAGGCCATTACATCATAAGCACCGCCGTAGGCTTTACGCGTGATCACTGTAATTTTTGGCACCGTGGCTTCTGCATAAGCAAACAGCAGTTTTGCTCCATGTTTAATGATACCGCCATACTCTTGCGCGGTACCTGGCAAGAATCCAGGCACATCAACCAAGGTGAGTATTGGGATATTAAACGCATCGCAAAAGCGCACAAAGCGGGCAGACTTTTTAGCGCTATCGATATCCAAACAACCGGCCAGCACCATCGGCTGGTTAGCAACCACGCCTACAGTTTGCCCCGCCATTCGTACAAAGCCACATAAAATGTTTTGCGCAAACTCTGCCTGTATTTCAAAAAACGCGCCTTCGTCCGCAATCTTTTCAATGGTCTCGCGCATATCGTAAGGCTTGTTTGGGTTATCGGGTATTAACCTATCTAACGATTCTTCAATTCGATCTGAGGGATCTTGTGTTGGTAGCAACGGAGCAGGCTCTCTACAAGATAATGGAAGATACGCATAAAGCTTACGAACCGCCGCCAAAGTTTGCGCATCGTTCTCAAAGGCTCCATCTGCTACCGATGATTTGCGACTATGCGTGGACGCACCACCTAGCTCTTCGGCTGTGACGATTTCATTAGTAACCGTTTTTACAACATCAGGGCCAGTAACAAACATATAACTGGTGTCTTTAACCATAAAAATAAAATCGGTCATGGCCGGTGAATAAACCGCTCCGCCTGCGCATGGGCCCATGATCACAGAAATTTGCGGCACCACCCCGGAGGCTTGAACATTGCGCCAAAAAACTTCGGCATAACCACCCAGCGATGCAACGCCTTCTTGTATACGCGCACCACCTGAATCATTTAAGCCAATCAACGGCACGCCATTTTGAACGGCAAGATCCATGACCTTACAAATCTTTTCGGCATGGGTTTCTGATAAAGAACCACCAAACACCGTAAAGTCCTGTGCGTAGATGTATACGGGCCTGCCATGAATCTTTCCCCAACCCGTTACCACACCATCTCCTGGCGGCCGCTGCTCCTGCATACCAAAATCAGTACAGCGATGGGTTTTGTACATATCGTATTCTTCGAAACTGCCCTCATCGAGCAAGAGTTGAATACGCTCTCTGGCGGTAAGTTTGCCTTTGGCATGTTGAGCATCTATCCGGCGTTGGCCACCGCCCAATCGCGCTTCTACACGCCGTGCTTGTAGTTCTTCGATTACCGAACTCATAAGGCTTCCTATACTGGCTGGTCGAATTTTTATAAATAGGTATATTAATCAACGCTTTAGCGTAGGCTTGATACTGTAAATAGCTGCCGATAGGCAGCGCCCGCACGCGTACCAGTACAAGTTAAGCAGCTATTGACTTAATCGGCAGATTATTCATGCATACATGTGTAATATTTGCTACTCGCAAACACACTTTTGCAAATAAGTATAATGCGCTCACCAAAATTATTCATCGGTCAAAACCTTCGCGAAATTCGTGATCAGCACAAGCTCACCCAAGCTCGTTTTGCTGAACAGCTGGGGATCTCCACTAGTTACCTCAACCAGATGGAGAACAACCAACGGCACGTAACGGCTTCGGTGTTACTTGCCCTAGCGGATGCGTTCGCCGTCGATATTGCTAGCCTTTCCGAAAATGATAGCGACCGATTGCTAGCAGATGTATCAGAAATCATTGCTGACCCGATGTTTGTGACCAAGCAACCCACCGCACGCGACCTAAAATTTTTATGCCAAACCACACCCACTGTGGCTCGCGCCTTTATCGCGATGCATCAAGCGATGCGCCGTGCTGGCGAACAATTGGTGGAGTTGGATCACAGCCTTGAGCAATCCGGCGCATTGAACGAACCCACACCCTACGACGAAGTGCGTGATTTTTTTCACTACAACGATAACTATGTACATGAGCTCGACCTAGCGGCAGAAGCACTAGCTGCCAAGCTCAAAAAAATTAGCCCTGACAATATCAACGCGCTTACCCAATATTTAGAAACACAGCATAAGCACTCCATCACACTAGACAACGACAAACAGTCACTACATCTGTTGCGCCAGTACGACGCCAAATCCAAAACCCTGACACTGCATTCACTTAGCGCTGCGTCCACGCGTGCTTTTCAGATTGCACATCAAATTGCGTTAATAGAGCACGGTGACATCATGCAAAAATTAGCAGAGAGCGCCGGCTTTCAAAGTGAGGACGCTATTGCAGTTTGCAAGATTGGCTTGGCTAATTATTTTGCTGGCGCTACGCTACTACCTTACACCGAGTTTCATGATGTAGCCAAAGCAGAGCGCCATGATCTTGATCTGTTAGCACATCGCTTTGGTGCCAGCGTAGAGCAAATCGCTCATCGCCTGAGTACGTTGCAACGCCCTGGAAAAAAAGGGTTACCGTTCTTTTTTGCACGCGTCGATCAAGCAGGCAACATCACAAAGCGTCACAGCGCCACCAAACTTCAATTTGCCCGATTCGGTTCCGCTTGCCCTCTATGGAATGCACATGCAGCCTTTGAATACCCTGGCAGACTACTCAGACAACTAGCTGAAACGCCAGATGGCGTACGCTATCTATGCCTTGCACGCTCAATTGAAAAACCCACGGGCTATTATGGGCAGCCGGTGCAACGCTATGCATTAGCATTAGGCTGCGAAATCATTCACGCACGAGAAGTTGTATACGCAGACTCTCTTGATATTGACAAAACGGGCACCTATGAGCCGATTGGTATTTCTTGTCGCATCTGTGACCGCGCTAACTGCCACCAGCGAGCAATGCCACCACTTAAGCGCAAAATAAAAGTCGATCAAAACAATCGAGGTTTGATACCTTATCGCTTGGCCTAATAGGTTTATCGCGTAATGACACAAACAACAATACCCGATTGTTTTTTCACTATCGATGGAGAGTTCTTCAGACCAACAGCACACACGCGTGGCCCCTGGGATGAGAACGCTTGCCATGCTGGCCCTCCAAGCGGCATGTTGGCACGCGCAATGGAGCAAGCATTGCCCGACAAGCAGCTGTGCAGGCTCACTGTAGAACTACTAAGGCCGGTCCCGTTTCGTGGCTTCAGAGTAGAAGCAGAAATCACCCGGAACGGAAAAACAGTTAGCACTACTACCGCAAGCTTAATCAATGACGAAGGCAAAATTGTCATCAGTGCCACAGGTTTACATATGGCCCCACAAGCGCTTAGGCCTCGTCCAAGTCATACAAAAGATTTTGGTAACGCAGCTACCGCGACCGTCGGTCCATTTCCTATTGTTGATACACTGCACGGCTTACCAGCCTTTAACGGCTCTGGCGTTGAAACCCGCTATCCAGAAGGCCAAGATAACTCTCCAGGGCCAACAACCGCTTGGCTCAAAACCGTTCCGCTATTAACCGAGGAAATACCTAGCCCGTTTCAAAAGATGTGCCCGCTAGCGGATTGTGGAAACGCGTTTGGCCGCAACGCAGACCCACAGCAAGTCGCGTTTATGAATACTGACCTAACATTGCTACTGCACCGCCCGCCCATGGGCGAATGGCTAGGCACTCAGAGTGTGGGCTACTGGGAACCTAATGGCATTGGAATGGCTGATGCACTGTTATTTGACGAACAAGGTGTAGTTGGACGAGCGTTACAAACTTTATTGTTACGCTGAGCTTGGGCCCATCATCAATGGGTCTTGAAGCATGACATCTCTCCATCATGTTATGACAGTACATAACACTGCACACGCAACCACGGCTACTTCACGCCAGTACCGATCCTATCACGCGTTTTAGAATACCAAATAGTTTTAACCTGACCAACCACATCACTAACAGGCACCGTGCCCCAAAAGCGACTATCGTTGCTCTGATCTCTCCAATCACCCAAAACGAAGAATTCACCTTCCGGAATAGTCTGAATATCCATAGAAACTGAACGCTTAGATTGTTTGCGCGCTATCGCCACATCCAGAGCCGGCTCAAGCTGTTCATTTCGCAACACAGCGCCATCCTTAATCGAGATGGTATCTCCCCCCACTGCCGCGACCCTGGACACGTGATCTACACTTCGATCTTTAGGGTATCGGAAAACAACAACATCCCCTACAACAGGTGAACCATAACGCGTATTGACGGATATAAAATCACCTTCCTCAACTGTTGGAGCCATAGAGGTACTAACAACTCTGAACGTTGTAGCGCCAAGTATATTGTTGGCATGGTTTAAAAATGTTTGAGCAACATAAACTATCACGACAAACATCGCCAGATAAACATACCAACGATTGAATTTTTTAAGCTTATAGATTTTGTTTTTACGAGCAAGTAAATATGCTGAAATCAAGACGTATAAGCAAAAAGCAATCAAGCCAACTCTAAGCAATATTGTTGCATGGAATGTTGACAGGTCAAAAAACGTTCCAGCATTTAACAACGCAACAAAAACAAACAGGCTTAATAACAACCCCTTATTTAAGTTACCCGCATAAACATGGCCAAGCCCTGGCGCAAGAATCGAAAGTAGTACCGCGACTATCGGGTGCCTGGGGCTGTTATCAGCATCACTACCTATCATGGCGATTGAATTTGGATTAACGTAGATTAACTTGGCTTAAATCTAATGCTGTGCTGAAGGTGGTTGCAATGCAGGCGGTACCGTTTTGCAGCCTTCTACAAAACCTGCCGCACCAACATTGAAACCCACATCAATGCCAATGTTAGCAATACACTCTTTAATGACAAACGCAGTAGCTATGGCAGCAGCCTCTGCCGCTTGCACAGGGTCGAGACCGTGGATTTGAGCTTTAAGCATGGCATCGTATTGTAGTGCTTTAAGTGACTGTGCTATTTCAAGTTTAGGCTCTTCGCCCATCATTCGATGCTTGCCACCTAGCTTATCCGTATCAAGCCTGTCATCAAACATCTTTAGCGATGCAGTCATCACTTCCACTAAGTGCGGCGCTCTCTCATCCGCTTCTTTGGATAGAATCAGTGTGCCAGGCTCAACTCCCGCTAGTTCAAGATCAAACGAGCGAAACATAAAGCTCCCCGCTAAACGAGCAGCTGATGCAATGGCCGTTTCCGGGTGGATCTCCCGCTCTTCGCCTGATAGGCTCGCGACCAAATCTACTACTTCACCGACAAACTTATGTTGGGCTTCTGATACGTGCATGGTTGTTATTCTTTCAGGTGTTTGATAGGTAAAAATAGATGGGCAAAATTACGCTTGATCGGTATCTAGCATACCTTGTTCGCGACACTCTATAAGCTTTACTAACCCTAGCAACTCAACCGCACTGCTTGCAACTAAGGTTGTATCGTTAAGCTTGGCTCGCCATTGCTGCTGGGCACCAATTCCTGATCTTGCTGAGACCTCATAACCCAAGCTACGTAAAATGGCCGCTGCTGGGTCTACTACATTTGAGGCTGTGGCAGATTTCATGCTAAATCTCGAGGGCACTAACAGGTGGCGACACCAATAAAATACGCGCCTAACGGCAGAAAAGCAATCAGCGCAGGCGCTTTTGCATGACCGCTAGCGCCAAGGCGCCTACTAATATAATGCCAGAAAGGGCATCTTTGGTATTAAAATTTAAGCCCATCAAATTCAGGCCATTGGCCACAATACCTAAAAATAATACGCCTATCAGTGTGCCCGGCACATTGGGCCTACCGCGCGGATGAATTGAGGCGCCAATAAAAACCGCGGCAATGGCGTCAAGCAAATACGAATACCCTGCCAGAGGCGTAAACATGCGTAAGTTTGCAGAGCCGATTAAACCACCAATCGCGCAGGTTGCTGATGCAAACACAAAACCAAAAAACAGATAATTGCGCACCTTTATGCCGGCGATCGATGCCGCACTTTGCTGCATGCCTATCGCGTGCATTCGTTTACCAAAAATAGAGCGCTCTAATAACAAGAAGTAAATAACCAACACAACAAACGCAATTACGACTTCTGTCGGAATACCAGCAATATCACCCACTGCTAAGTCTCGGTATTCTTGTGCCACTCGCCTATACGATATCGGCCCACCACCGTTAGTAAAGATACGTTGAACACTGCTACCAATAAAGAACGTACCTAGAGTAGCCATAAATGGGCTTACCTTAAGCTTGACCACCAAAAATGCATTTAACAAACCGACAATACTACCGCCGGCAATACCGATAAACACGGCAACATACCAGGCTATTTGGTATTCCTTCATTGCCACAATCGCAAATGCAGCACCGAAATCCATAGCAATACCAATAGACAGATCGATACCGCCCATTGCAACGATCAACGTCATACCTAACGCTAGGATCAGCAATATCGCCGAGCCCTCAACTATATTTAGCAAATTGTTGGCATTGAGAAAACTATCTGTGTAAAGAGAGAAAAAAACAAAGAAGGCAGCAATTATGATTAAAAAACCGTAGCGTACAAAAATGGCTTTCGGACCAAACCCGCTGAATGTAGTAGATGGCGCAGACTCACTCATGATTGCGCCTTGCCGGTATACGCAGCAGAGGCCACGACAATCAAAATCAGCGAACCTTTGATACAGCCGGTCCAAAATACATCAACACCAATCGATTTAAATCCCACAGATAAAACCGACACCAGTACCGCGCCCAGTACAGCACCCCATACCGTAACGATGCGCCTTGGCGAAAATGCGGCGCCTAAGAATGTAGCGAGCACCATTTCTAGCAACAGGTTCTCTTCTGATCCTGGGGTAGATCCAGAACCTCGCGCCAGCACAAACACCGATGCCAACGCACCCGCAATCGCCGCAAGCATAAATGATTGAGCAACCAAGCGTGAAGCCTTAATACCGGAAACCTCTGCAGCCTCTCGACTACCGCCAACGGCTTGAAGTTGCATACCCCAACGAGTGCGATGCACTGCAATACAAAAAATCAACACGAACACCGCTGCCACTAACACGGCACTGGGCACACCACCTATATCGCCATCGCGAATGTAGATAATAAATGGATGATCAATGTTAATGCGCCGACTTGACGTAATAACTTTAGTAATACCCACCGCAGCAACTGAGCTGGCTAACGTAGCCAATAACGGAGTCATTCCAATAAACACCACGAGTAATGCATTGACTATACCCATGGCAAGAGCCGCAGCTATAGCCAAAGCCAGTGCAAAAAATAACGAAGACCCGTGATTGGTTAGTTGATCGGCTATTACGCCGGCGCACAAAACAGCCGTTGCTGGTATCGATAGATCAATCCCACCTGATACGACATCATCACCACCAGCCACAACGACAGTAGCCAAACCCAAACAAACAATGACAGTCGGAACACTCTGCTTCAGAATCAAACTGATAGTTGATGGCTCTAGCAAATTAGGGGCTGCTATAGCCAAGTAGATGAGCAACACTACAAATATGATCAGTGGTGCAGATGACATAACCCGAGCAAAAGACAAAGCGGGCTCTTTCGTTAGTTCACTTGCCACGTTCATGACGTCACCGCTGTTGCTACACCCGCTGTAGACAGGGCTAGCAAAGCATCAAAATTTAAATTTAATGCTTGCTCATCCGCTACAACCTGACCTCGATACATCACCATGACACGATGGCACAAACCCAGTAATTCTTGCGGATCAGACGACGATACAATCACCGCAGCACCATTAGCCGCTAAGTTTTGAATCAACTGATAGATCTCAACCTTTGCGCCGATATCAACACCGACTGTGGGTTCATCGAGAATGAACACAGAGGACTGAGTAGCCAACCATCGCGCTAACACCACCTTCTGTTGGTTACCGCCGCTTAAAAACCGGGTTATCGCTTTAGCGTTACGTGGGCGAATATCGATCTGATCGCTCAGCCTAGTTGCCCGTTTCTGAGCAGCACCGCGTTTTTCCATCCTCGCAATCGCAACCTCATCCAAAGAGGCAAGGTTTATATTATCGGCGACGCTCATATCGAGCACTAAACCATCATTCCGTCGATCACGCGGCACCAGCACAATTCCGTTTGCCACCGCATCAGCTGGAGTGTTTAGCCGCAAGGTTTTACCTTCTAACGCAATCGACCCTTGCGTAGGAACACTCAAGCCATAGAGCGTATCGATTAGTTCTTCTCGCCCAGAACCAATTAAACCGGCGATGCCCAACACCTCGCCTCTATTGGCCTGTAAATTAATATCAAAAAAACGTTTGTTATCGCTCAACGAACTGCTAATGAATAGAGGCTGGCCCGGTGATACTGTTTTTGCGGGATATAAGGCATCAATATCGCGCCCTACCATGTTATGAATAATACGATCGGTAGCATGCTCGTCGATATCAGTCATCACCGCCACGGTGCTTCCGTTACGGAAAACAGTCACCTCATCGCACAATTCAGTAATCTCACCTAAATAATGCGACACATAAATCATCGATATACCGCGCTCCTTTAATCGCCTTATCGCTTTAAAGACTTGTTCTGTTTCACCACTAGCCAGAGGCGCCGTAGGCTCATCAAAGATCACTAATTTTGCCTGATCATCAATTAACGCACGCGCAATTTGTACCAGCTTTTTTTCAGCTGGGCTCAAAGTGCGTATAAGCGTTTTACCCTTAATATCGCAATTGAGTGATTCACGTAAAAATGTCTCTGCGCGCTGTTGCATGCGCCGGCTAGCTAGACCCAACATGCCTTGCAGCTCTTGCCCCATGAACACCGATTCAGCCACGGTAAAATGGGGAACTAGATGCAACTCTTGATGGATAAATCGGACGCCAGCGTCGTGTACGGCAATTGGAGTGATAGTATCGATTGCTTGACCATCAATTGATACGGATCCTTCATCTCGGGTATACACGCCTGCGAGCACTTTGATGATGGTTGACTTACCCGCACCGTTTTCACCCACCAACCCGTGGATACTGCCACGACGCACTCGCAAATCGGTTTTATCAAGCGCTTGAACACCGGGGAATGCCTTCGAAATGTTTTGCATTTCGAGAATGTAGTCAACAGGCAGCGTCATGGAGACAAAATAGATAAATGAAACAGCACAATAGCGGGTTATCCCCGTACCTTGCAAGGCGAGACGCTAGTGCAGCATCTCGCCTTATGACAAATTACTCCAATCCTTAGAGCGTACCGTAACCTAACTCTTCATACACAGCCTTCGCCTCCTCTGGGCCATTTACTGGACGCACATCGACGAATGTTTGAGGTAATAAAGATTCACCAGCAAAGTGGCGCGCTGCATTCATCGCCGCTGTTTGACCGATTAATCGAGGCTGCTGTGCAACATTTGCAACGAACGGGCTACCCTCTTCAGCCATTATCTCTAGCGTATCGGGCCCACCATCAAGAGCAGTAACCTTCACATCCGTACGCCCCGCTTCTTCAAGTGCTTGCACAATACCAATCGCTGGTTGATCCCAGCAACCTACGTGAATCGCATCAAGTGTGCCTTCAGGATATTGGTTTAACAAATCCAATGTTTTTTTACGAGCATCTTCTGGCGCATTGGCAAACTCTTCTGCTAGCTCTGGCTGGATGATTTCGATACCAGGGTAATCTTGCATGACGTATTTCCACAAACCCGTTCGGATGCCACAAATTCGTAAGGCACCTTCAAAGGCATTGAACACGGCAACTTTTCCTTTACCGCCAATCGCATCAGCCATATAGCGCCCGATAGTCGTGCCCATGTAATAGTTATCAGAGGTTGTGTTGTTAACACCATGTGGTGACAGGTGATCTACTGTAAAAACCGGGATACCGGCACCCTTCAGGGCTTCAAATTTTGGCTCGACAGCGCCATCACCCAAAATGGAAATAACGGCGTCGACTTTGTTTGATAACAATATGTCGTGGTTGTCAGCATGCACTTGATTATCACGACCACCATCAACCGGTACCGGCTCGCCACCCAGCTCTTTGACCATGTCCAGCGCGCCATTGAAAGCTTCGCGATCCCAGAAATGTTGCGTACCCACTACCGCTACGCCAATTTTTTTTCCTTTTAAGGATAAATCTGCAGCTTGTGCAGTACCTGATAAAAGCACGGCCGCACTTAAGCCGCACACTAGCGACCACTGCGCAAACCTGCGCTTGAAAACTGATAACTGTCTTATTTCCATTCGATATCTCCCGATTGTTTGTTGGCCAAAACCCTAATGTTGAACTCGCTCTACATCCTGATTTTTCCGCCAATCCCTTGTTGATTCATGGATAAAACGGACAATTCTGAATAAAACGACTAATCTGCAATCTAACTTATGTCAAACTACATGCCTTTTGTCAAACATTGATTTGAGTCTCTGACCCACAACTGAGGAAATACCATGCCTTCGTTCGATGCTATGTTTGTTGGATTAACCATTCTGGATATCGCCGGCCGGCCAGTAAATGCCATACCTGATGGCGGTGGCATCGCGTTTATTGAGGAAATTCGCATGAATGCGGCAGGCACGGCGGCGGGGGCTGTTATAAACGCCTCCAAACTCGGCCTTAACTGCGCAACAACTGCTTGCGTTGGTGAAGACGAGAAAGGCGATTTTATATTAAGCAGTTACGATCGCCTTGGAATCGATTGCTCTCAGGTGAAACGCACCGCAACGATGGCAACCTCAGCAACCATCCTGCCGATACGCCCGAATGGAGAACGGCCAGCGTTGCATTGCCGCGGCGCATCTGATGAACTTTTCGTTACGGAGGATCAGTTCGATGCAGTGTGCGATGCGCGTTTCTTACATCATGGCGGTACGGGGTTTCTCGCGGCAATGGATCAAGGGCAAAGTGTCAAGCTGCTTGCACATGCCAAATCAAAAGGCCTCATCACTACATTCGATTTAATCGGACCAAACGACAACACTTTGGGAATGCTCAAGCAACTCCTTCCACACGTTGATTACTTTATGCCATCAATGGAAGAAGCACAATTCATCAGTGGCTTAGAATCCCCAAGCGACGTGGCAACCTTTTTTATGAACCTTGGCGCTAG
The DNA here is from genome assembly GCA_938028465.1 of uncultured Granulosicoccaceae bacterium. Taxonomy (GTDB): domain Bacteria; phylum Pseudomonadota; class Gammaproteobacteria; order Granulosicoccales; family Granulosicoccaceae; genus Granulosicoccus. The sequence goes on from CALJAA010000041.1 coordinate 29,668, forward strand.
TAACTGCATTTTTAAGTGGGGTGAAAAAGGGTCTTTTATTAAAACAGCTGATACTGAGTTTAGGGTGCCTGCATTTACCATTGAGGTGTCCGACACCACGGGTTGTGGCGATAGTTACTGTGGAGGGTTTATCGCAGGATTAGCGATGGACTATTCACTAAACGACGCTTGTAAACTCGGCACAGCAACTTCTGCTTTAGTGGCAAGCGGCTTGGGGTCAGACGCAGGCGTTATCGACTTGCACCATACACTTGAGTTTATGCGCACTACACCGACGCTACCGTAGAACAAACGACCGATAGTAACGACCACATGCGTTTATTCTTTTTTCGTTTGCAGCCCGTAGGACTTAAATTTTTCGAGCACGATGTCAATTTCGTCGTTAGGTAGTAGCACCATGCTGCCCAACATGCGAGCCTGGTAGTACTGTCTAGACAAGGCTTCAAGCTCCACAGCAGCCCACATGGCTTTATCTAGATTGCTACCCGCTACGACCATGCCATGATTCGCCATCAAGCACGCTGAACGATCCTGCATTGCAACAAGAATGTTATCTGAGAGCTCGGTCGTACCGAAGGTCGCGTAGTCTGCGCACCGCACGGTGTTACCCCCGAAAGCTGCGATCATATAGTGGCAAGCCGGAATGGTTTGACGGCCTATCGACAACACAGTCGCGTAATTTGAATGTGTATGAATAACCGCCTCATAGGCGGGGGTACTTTTAAGAATAGCGCGATGAAAGTGCCATTCACTCGAAGGTTTACAGGGGCCTTCGTAGTGATCGCCTTCGTGCACCAGCGACATGCTGGCAATCATATCCGGTTCGAGATCGTCGTAAGCAATACCGCTGGGCGATATGAGCATTTTACCGTGATACGCAGCACTAATATTGCCTGAGGTGCCTTGATTCAGACCACTAGAGTTCATCTCCTTACACAGGGCGATTATTTTTTTTCTTATGTCAAGTTCGTTCAATTTAATTCTCGATTACAACAGAATACTTACAACAGTTTATAAACGGTTCTTTCACAGCAATTTGGCAAGCTGATCGTCAACCACTAGGTGCGTAACATAGCCGCCAGCCAGTGTTGCTAGCACAGCTTCGAGCTTCTCTGCTCCGCTTGCGACAAGCATGCGCATTGGCACTGCGCGAAATTGATCAAGCTGTATTGCCATCAATCGTTGATCAAAATCACCATCCAACACCTTGCCTTTCTCATTTAAAAATCGACCCACTAACACAGCCTTAGCGCCCCGTTGGCGATAGGATTCCCATTCCATTGGCGATGTCATGCCACTGGCATATACCAGCGACTCATCAGATAAGTCGCCGACCGAGAAGAACACTTTGGTGAGCTTTTTAAATTGATCAAAATGCTTTTGCACGATGGGTTCGTCGCGTAACTTTTGCGCTAATTGTACCGATGAAAGCACAGCTGGCACCGGCAACGTATTGCATTTAGCACCAGTACGGTTTGCAATACGGATCGTACTGGCTTCAGAGGCAAGCAATGCGTCTGTTGTCATTGAACCTACAAGCTGACATACACTTAACCCTTTTATTTCTCGCCGCGGTACTTCATCCGCTGCACGTTGAATAGTGCCTCCCCAAGAAACACCCAACACATCACCTTCAGTTAGTAAGTCAGACAATGCCATAGCCGCCAATCGCGCCAATTTAACTATTGCAGCCTCCTTATCAGTTTCAAATGCCGTGCGAGCAATGTAGACATCGTTTAATTCATATTTTTCACACAGTTGTCGTGAAAGGTTGGAGCCTTTGTACGAAGAGCCTCGTATCTGTATATCAACAATGCCCTGCTCATGCGCTTGCTTTATGTAATTGACAATAGTGGGACGAGAGACACCCACTCGCAGTGCAATCTCATTTTGTGTCAGGCCGTCTTTATAATACAGCTCGGCTATATCGGCCAGCATGCCTTCACTGTCAGGCTGGAACTCTGATTTGCTACTTGCAAGTTTTTTCATTCAATAATCCAGTGGTCAACCCACTTGTGTTCGATCCTCTGCCTAGGCTTGAATCCTATTGCTATCGGCAGCTCATTAGCACATCAATAGTCTAATTTTATCAAATGTCGGATTGGCTGACATAAGTTATATCATTTGCTACTATGAAACGGGCGTTTGTTTAGTGAAAAACGATAACTTGCGACTTGCAGCACGCAGAACTCGGCATTTTAACTATGCAGGAACAAATATTCATTGGCATTGACGCCGGCACCTCGCATATAAAGTGCGTGGCTTTTGGCTCTGCAGGCGAAGAACTCAACTCCACTAGCTGCAATAACGAGTACCAAACACTTCCTGGCGGCTGCGTGGAGCAAAATGCAGTCACCACTCGTGACTCAATGCTGAGCACACTAAAAGCACTCATCGGCAACCTTGGCTCTGACGCAGAACGCGTAGTGAGTATCGCCGTTACCGGCATGGGCGATGGCATGCTGCTAGTAGATGCAAACGGCACTCCGCTTCACGATGGCTGGCTTTGGCTTGATTCGCGAGCGGCTGATACTGTTGCCCAACTCGAACAGCAAACAAACTATGACGTTATTTTTAACATCACGGGTACGTCGCTCAATGCCAGCCAAATGCGCTGCCAGATGCTCTGGCTTAATGACAATCAACCACAGTTATTAGATAAAGCACACACAGCCTATCACTGGAAAGACTACCTCTACTATTGCCTCACTGGGGTTCGCGCGACAGACCCTAGTGAAGCCCTATTTACATTTGGCAGTTTTCAATCAGGCGATTATTCACCGGAGGTTATAAAAGCCTTAGCACTAACGGATCGCGCTCATCTACTCCCTCCAATAGTTGATGGAATGACACAAACCCACCCATTATTATCTGACGTTGCAAGCAGCATTGGATTGAGTAAACCAGTAGGCGTCACTCTTGGCTTTGTTGATGTGATCTGCTCCGCGATGGGAGGAGGCCTTTACAACAACGGTGCGTTGTCTGCGATGACCATCATGGGCACGACTGGTATTCATATGCGCTACGCTGGTAGTGCGGATGATATACAGCTTCCAGTTCAAAAAACAGGTTACACCATAGCGTTTCCTGGCGGTGGCTATGTTCAGTTACAAACGAATATGGCGGCAACACTTAATATTGATTGGATACTCAATCTGGGTGCAGGTGTGTTAAAAGCTCATGGCCACCAAATCAATGTTGATACCCTGCTACACACACTTGACGAACATGCACTCAAAGCCAAACCAGGTGCTGCCTTGTATCACCCCTATATCTCCAGCGCTGGAGAGCGAGGCCCATTTTTTAATACCAGCGCTAGAGCGAGCTTTGACGGGCTTGATCAATCTACAGCTTATTATGATTTAGTACGATCCGTCATTGAAGGAATGTGTTTTGCTGCTAGAGATTGCTATCAACAGCTTGGTGAAATACCGGCGGAAGTACGGCTCACTGGAGGTGCTGCAAAATCCGTTGCAGTGAAGACCATCTTGGCGTCAATACTTAATAGGCCGGTACGCGTAACAGAACTGAACGAGTCGGGCGCAGCGGGGGCTGCAATGATCGCCACCATGCAGCATGGCGTTTACGATTCGTTAGAGAGTTGCGCACAAACCTGGTTGGACGACAACCTAGGTAAAGCCACTCTCCCCGACTCTTCATTGGTGCCTCAATATGATGAATTATTCACTACCTATTTAGCATCGCGTAAAAACAAAATGAGCAACGGCATTTGGGAACAACTTAGCTCCATCAATGGCAAATATAAACAAACCAATTTATGAACAAAACAATAGCTATCATCGGTGATAACTTTATGCAGGCTGCTACGTTTAAGCAGGCGCTAGAAGCTAAACTTGACAACACATTTGATTATCGATTGATGGACTTACCCTTCCCTGACGAGCCCATTATTCAATCGAGCGACAACCCTGAGTATGTCGGCTTAGCCGAATATCAAGGTGAGATTGATGCTGTTATCGATATTGCCAAAGATGCGCATATCCTCGTTACACATGTAGCACCGATCTCTGCACGTGTCTTTACAGAACTCAACTTACTAGAGATGGTCGTGGTGTCGCGTGGTGGCCCCGTTAACGTAGATGTAGCAGCAGCTAAAGCCAACAACATAAAATTAGTTAATACACCCGGTAGAAATGCCAGCGCTGTAGCCGAATTTACGGTTGGCGCATTGATATCCGAAACACGTAATATTAGCCGTGGCCATCACGCTCTAATGAACGGGCGCTGGCGTGGTGACTTGTACCGTGCAGATGTACAGCGCGATGAGCTATCCACCATGACCATTGGGATCGTTGGATACGCTGGTATCGGCAAGCAAGTGATACATCTACTCAGTGCATTCGGTAGTAAAATACTGGTCACCGACCCTTATTCTGAGCTTAGCCAAGAAGATATCGATCACGGTGTAAGAAAAGTATCAATGGATGAACTGCTGAAGCAATCAGATGTTGTGTCTCTACACGCGCGCTTAACAAATGAAACCAAGCAGATGATCGACAAAACCGCATTAGCGAAAATGAAACCTGGCGCGATTTTTATCAACACCGCTCGTGGCGCACTAGTGGATTACGAGGCCCTGTATAACTCGCTAACTTCGAACCATCTCTCTGGCGCCGTGTTGGAGACCTTCCCGGAAGAACCGCTACCGGCTGACTCAAAATGGTTAACTCTGCCAAACGTGACGCTAACTCCGCATATTGCAGGCGCATCAAAGACAACCGTGATAGTTGCTGCCAAAATGGCTGCCAACGAAGTTGACCGGCACTTTAAAAATCTGCCCCCGGTAAATAGTTGCTTCTGATGCTAACAGCTAGAGACCCCGCGCTAGATAAGTCACAATTACGCTGGCCATCCAACACAAAGGTGTAACACCGGCGCGAATGGCTCTTCTAATCCAAGTACCGTCGCTGTTACTTCGTCCTGCAGGCCCGCCACCAGAACGCTCCCTATTCCTTCCTCTGCTGCTTGCAGCTGAATGTTCTGAGCAACAGCACCCGCTTCAATGTAGACATAACGCGATCCGCGCTGGCCATAGGGAGGCTGATCAGCAAAGTCTTTACACGGTGTGATGAAATCAGCGCATATGGATAGGACTAGCGGCGCCTCAGTGATCCATGGCTGATCTCCGATTGCTGCCTTCTCCAAGTCATTGCGGATATCTTTTTCATGAATAAGAATAAGCTCATCGGTTTCGGGGTCAACAGAATAGAAACCGCTTACCGTTCCTTCAATGTTGGATGCGGTAACGAACAAACGTAACGGGTGTAAGGCATGAGCGGATGGAGCTGTACGGTAACCACTATTGTTAGTCTTACCTTGAGCTGCCCAAATTAATCGCTTGAGACTATCCTGGTGAATAGCTTTCGGCTTGAATTCCCTTACGCTTCTGCGATTTTTCAGGATCAAGTTAAAGGATAGCTTATTCAAGGGTTATCCTCTTTTATAGTTTCTTTCCCCACCAGTGGGCAGGCTACGATAATTAAATTTAAATCTACATACATCAACATTTAATGCATATTACGTGTAAATACTCGTTAACGAATACCCATTTAAGGACGCAAGTTAATCCGCCCATTCAATCGCATCGATTAACTCATTATTCTTTTTTAGGGTTTGATCTTTTTGAGATAAAGGAGACGTGCTACGTAACTTGTAGTATTTATTGTTATGTTTCCATAGTACAAATTGCGAAAACACGGCTTGCTGTTTGTTACTAAAGTTGGTGTCAAACTTAAATGTCGATTGTAAGGCTTTGTATTCGACACCATTCTTAACCAACTTAACCTCAGTTTCATCAATTAATTCAGCATCGCCATTGGCTCTGACAATATTAGCCTTTTCTTTTTTGAATAACTCGTTGAGTTCAGTTGGGAATTCATAGACATACAAAGTAGACGCTATCTGGTTTTCAGGCGTATTGATTTTATACTCAGTTGAGATATCAGTCATGCCTGGAGAGTATAGAGTTATTGCGCCTCGCTTAAACCCCGCAGCTTTTAGTGGTTGGCTAGGGGTATCCTTAATACCTTCTAATTTAGTGGGATACCGAGCATGTTTAAATTGAGAGGTGCTGCACGCATTAAGAGATACCACAAGACTTACTAAAAGACCAACTACTGCGATTTTAACCATTTTATCCTGATGCGCTTTTAACGACGCTATATCTCCTAAAAACCGCCTTAATTATAATCAGAAAGATTGACGGTTGCAAAACATACACTGTGTGCCACATCCTTATATGGTTGGATAGAATTGTCTATAGGGGTGCTTACCTATTAACTCACTGGCACGCGCGGATAACGACAATTTACCTGATGTAATCTTTGTGGCTAGTTTGTTGATCTCTTCCTGTACACGAAAATTAAAATGTAGATCCCGAGCGCTGGAAATAAATGCTTTATTGTATGCCCGCTAACGAAACCTAAAGCCTCATGCACCTGATGATCACATTCTTCAAATAACTTAGCCACGATGTACGTGGAGAGTAGTGCCCAATAACCCCATACACCGTCGTATTTTGATTTGAAGAAGATCAGCAGTATAGGAATAACCAGAATCGGGAAAAATTGCACTACTGCATAGAATCTAAGATCACCCACTCCATTATTTTCAGTGAACCACCAATAAAGCACCGAACCGAACCCTACTAGCAACAATGGAACGAGTAGCGTTCTGCCCGCTTTCACCGAGACGAACTCACCGATAATTATCGAGAACAAGGCCATAAAGGCGATCGTCATGGGAACTCTATCCCAGACTAACGTATCGTTATTTGGCCATAAGTGATAATAGCTTGAGCCAACACCCACCAGGGCTACGCCTAAAAAAAGGATGTAATATGCGGATCGATTAGATTCGATGATATTAAGTGTTTGATCCACCTTCTTGTGTAAGGCAGCCAAGCCCAGAAATCCGACAACGATAAACGGAATGTTAGACAGAACATTAAGCGCATTGGGCACGGACAACAGCTCGCTGGTATCCGAGAATCGGTGATAGTTATCATCCTGTGGGATTGCGTCAAAAATGAAGAAGCCAATCGCAACCGCTACACTGACCAGCCCAATTAACAGGGTGCCTAGCTTTTCGTTAGTCATATTAATAGTTTTTTAAGCACATGGCTTTATACAACTTTCCGCATGGCTTGATCAAGCAAGCACGCCATTGCTGGTGCAAGCATAATCGTCGTGTATTGCTAACACGCGTGCTACATCTGAATTCGACTGGTCAGTGCCGAACGTATGCAACAGCTTAACGACACCGAAATTTTTCGATTTGTATTCGTAGCTTCTTAACCATTTAGAGAAGTCAGACTCATCACGCTGAGAATTCCAAGGAAATCGCTTAGGTGGTCGCTCCATATTAATTCGCCATGGTTTGGGGCTAAGCCTTGCTCTAAAACAAGATTGATATTTGCACAGAGTAACGTATAGCGGATCAGTATCCAACGCTTTGAATATGCCATCAACCACTGGTGAATTACTATCGAACAAAGCATTAGTGATGACTACCCGAAGGCCTGCGAAAGTTTCGTATATATTCAATGTGTATTGGGTGTTAGCTTTTTGAAACTCCTGTACTTTTTTTATATAGTAGGTCTTATCTTTTTTCGCCTTACCGAACACTTCCAGAAACCGGCTAAAAAACCCACCTTCGTCTACATCGATATCACCAAAGAACACTGATTCAGAATTAAGCACAAGTGCACCGTAGTAGTTTCTGGTTAACACAGCAATGACTCGATCATCTGATGACAATACTTCTTCAATCACCTCTTCTCTTATATACCCGTTCCAGTAGTCGTATTCGTTGAAATCAGG
>CALJAA010000042.1 GCA_938028465.1 uncultured Granulosicoccaceae bacterium
TTAAGGCTACTTATGGTGTGACAGGGTTCAGGTTTTGTGCGGCAGTTTGCACTTGGTATCATCAGATATGGCCCCTGAGTCCGTTACCTTTGAGTAAGGCCACTAATAAAAATAATCGGGAGAAACCGATGACACAGCCCAAGAAATTGCGATTAAGTTCGAAGCTCCAATTGCTCACAGCTACTGCACTGTTGGTGACTGTGGTGGGTTGTGGCGGCGGCACTGATATTCCAAATGCGACTGGGCAGACACTGCCTGAATCTACGAATCTGGCTACCGAACGACCGTCGGAAGATGAGGTTAAACCTGTAGAGCAAATTACCGCAGCGACAGGCGTGCAGATCGTCTATTCCGACCCAGAGCTGCAAAATACTATTGACGCCGATTACATTGATAGCCAGTGGGTGAAAATGCAAACCTGCCTACAGATCACCGCCCATACGCCAACAGTAAACGTTGTGTCTGATCGCGTTACACCGTTAACGGCTGATGATGATGTGATTCGTTATATCGATGGCTCAATTCTAGCGACTTCAACGGTTACCGATACGGGCACCACTGTACAAGTGACTGCAGCCGATTTTGATGGCTCACTCGGCCCTATAGGTGGCAGCCTGCGATCTATCTTCGGTCGATACCTTTGGTTCTCCGCCAATTTGCCGGAACGTGATTATCAATACGACTGCGCTAATCAGTAAATAAGAATATGATAGTGTTGTGAAGACATCGCTATCAACTCAAGACAATACCACTAGGGCGCCAACCGCTGCCGTCATTCTGATTGGCAATGAGCTATTAAGTGGCCGTACGCAAGACATCAATCTGCAATATATTGCGAATAAACTTGCAACGCATGGCATTACTCTCCGCGAAACACGAATCATCCCAGATGATGAAGCTGTTGTTGTGGAAGCAGTCAATGTCTTGCGCAACGCTAACGACTACGTTTTCACTACCGGTGGCATAGGCCCAACCCACGACGACATCACTGCCGATTGTATTTCCAGCGCCTTTGGCGTGGCGTTGCCGATTCATCCGGTTGCCGAGCAATTGCTATTGGCATTTTTTCAAGAGCGAGACATTGAGCCTAATGAGGATCGCATGCGTATGGCGCGAATACCAGAAGGTGGCAAGCTCATTGATAATCCAATATCTGCCGCCCCCGGTTTTAATATCGGTAACGTATTTGTTTTGGCAGGTGTTCCCAGAATCATGCAAGCCATGTTTGATTCGATATTACCAAGCTTACGCAAAGGCCCTGTTATTCAAAGCGTATCGGTCACGTGTAATTTAGGCGAAGGCACGCTGGCTGCACCCCTGCGAGAGCTGCAAGCTCGCTACCCCATGCTCGACTTAGGTAGTTATCCGGGTAAGTTCGATGGTGCACCCCGCGTTATGTTGGTTGCGCGTGGCACCGATATCGACGCGATGAGTCAAATAGAAGAAGAGTTAAAAAAATTGGTGGCCTCCTTAGGTGGAGATATCGAACAACCAGCTTAGCGTTGCTGTTTTATGCAGGTAACGTCTACGAATATGCCCCTCAAAGCTAGTGCTACAATGCTGTTTTAACCTAATTAAAGGCACAGCATGACTATCAAGGTTGGCGATAAGCTCCCACAAGCAACGTTTTATATCATCGGCGAAAATGGCCCTGAGCCATTGGCCTCAGATAAAGTATTCGCCGGCAAAAAAGTGGTTTTTTTTGCGCTGCCAGGCGCGTTCACTCCAACCTGCTCACAGGCGCATGTGCCTGGGTATGTCGTTAATGCCGATGATATCTTAGCCAAAGGTGTCGATACCATTGCTTGCATGTCAGTTAACGACCCATTCGTGATGAAAGCATGGGGTGAGCAATCAAATGCTGAGCAACTATTAATGTTGTCTGATGGCAATGCTGAATTCACCAAAGCGATTGGGCTTGATGCTGATATCTCGGTGGTTGGGATGGGTGTGCGTTGTGGTCGCTTTGCGATGATCGTTGAAGATGGCGTGGTTAAGCACTTAGCGATTGAAGAGCCAAAGGCATTTGAAGTGAGTTCAGCGGAAGCGATTATGGCGGTTCTTTAGCCGGCGTTTTTTCTTCCCCGTGCTTATCATCCCCGCGTGTGTCATCCCCGCGCAGGCGGGGATCCAGCATAAAGAGAACTACAACAACACGTTATTCAATTTGCATACTAGGTCTTTCAAGACCCATGTTTTTCGTATAAATGATATACCTAGTATGCTGGATTCCGGAACGCCGGACCGCCGCCTACGCGGGAATGACGGCCTGCGCGGGGGTGACTACTACAACGGGTTCTCGATCTTCCCAGAGCTATCAAACGGGATCAGCTTTGGCCAGTTATCCAGTTTTAGTTTTCCCTTTACGTTGTAGTCCAGTTTGTTTCCTTCATCACTCGCCGCTTGAAACTTGCCGATCAATTTGCTCAGTGATGTTGTTACAACAACATTGAGCAGGGCCGAACCATTTGCTGGAATGGTGACTCTTTCATTACTAGCGCCATCGGCGATATGTTCACCAGCAAGCGTTGCGGCAAAATTTAGTGTTTTGATGGGTAAGGTAAACGCGTTTGGGTTATCAACGTTTAGCGTTAGTTCGAGCTTTTGTTTGTCAAAACTAAAATTTAATGGCTTAATTTTTTGAAGCGTTATCGTCGGTTCTTGCGGATCAAGCATTGATTGTGTGGTGGCGCAGCCTTGCAAGGTAATTAGCAATAACACAGCGAGTGTAAAGGCTGAAAATGCCTTCATTAGCATGCTGACGTTCATTTAAAATCCCCGTACAAAGTTTGCAACACGGCTATGGCTGCAGGGCCTGCTGTTTCGGTACGCAAGATGCGCGATCCCAGCAGGCGCTCTTCAAAACCAGCCTGAGTGATGCGCGAAACCTCATCTGCATCAAATCCGCTTTCTGGCCCTATCATGACAATAGCACGCGTCCAAGAGCCTGCATCATAGGCATGCTGTTTACTTGCTGGGCTAAGTACCCAGCGTAGTTCGTCAGTACGGCCGTCTAGCTGACTAAGGTATGCCCCTAAGTCCATTGCCGCACCAAGTTCAGGTAGTGCGCATCGCCCTGATTGTTCCGCTGCACTAACGATGACACTTTGCCAATGTGCTGCCTTTTTTTCACCACGATTGCCTTGTAGCAAGGGTACGGAGTGGCGGGTGTACACAGGCTGAATAACATTAACGCCCAGTTCAACGGCTTTTTGAATGCTGGTGTCCATGTTGCTGCCGCGTGAAATTGCTTGCACCAAGGTTGTGTGCAGTGGAGATTCGGTATGATTGTTATGTTGGCTAATGACCGTAGCTGTGGCGCGCTTGCCCTGAACACTCAGCTTGCAAAGATAGTCAAACCCATCGTTGTTAAACAGCATGATCTGGCTAGCATCACGGGCGCGTAGCACCGATACTAAATGGTGACTGATACGTTTTTCTAATGTAATTTCGTCATCAATCTGCAAAGGGCCGGATTGATAGAAGCGAGGGATTCGTGCTTCGCGAGTCACTGTTGGTAGTCTTCCACTGCGTAAACCCTACTTAGGCTTGCGGATAGATAGCAAGCCGGTTCGAGCACTAGGTTGTACTTGATCACTATGCGTTTTCTGGCTTCGCGTTTTTAGTAGTTCTATGCAGGCAATGTATTCAGCACGTGCATCGTCTATATCAAATGCTCTGCCATCAGGAAATAGTGAACGGGTTGCCAGCGATTGCAAGTAGTTGTAGTTTGGTGCTTCTCTAAAACGTTCTAGTAGTCTGGCTGTTGTTATCGTTGGGTCGGCATCGGCATAGCCCACTAATTTCAGTAATATATCTGCACCGGCTACGCCATCGTTAATTTCAAATTGGTCTGGATCCATCTCGCCAACCAAGCTTGGATATTGCAACGTTAGCAACACAGCCTTACTCATGACAGTCATATTGCCTTTGCCTAGGGCGGCACTAGGATTAGCTTTAACTTGAGGACGGCTAACACGCTTGCTGCCCATCTCTATGCCGAGTAGATTTTCTAATCGTTGCAAGGCCAATTTCTTGTAAATACCTTGGGGCATAGTCTGAACCAATGGTTTGGCTTTTTCGGCTAGCTGTGCTTTGCCACCAATGCTGCTGGTGTCAATGTCAGCAGAAAGGTAGTTATATAGAAAATCAATAATAGGCGTGCGTTCAGACAACAGTTGGTCAAAGCCTTCTTTGCCGCGTGTCTGGACAATAGAATCAGGATCCTCACCATCGGGTAAAAACAAGAAGAAGGCATCACGGCCATCTTCAAGGCAGGGCAGAGTGGCGGTGAGTGCACGCCATGCAGCAGCTCGACCGGCTCGGTCACCGTCAAAGCAAAATACGATGTTAGGCACAGTGCGAAACAACAGCTCGCTGTGTTGCTGGTTGGCTGCGGTACCTAGTGTGGCAACAGCATTGTGAACACCATGTTGTGCCAGTGCGACGACGTCCATATAGCCTTCAACCACTAACGCTGTACCTGTGTCTTGTGCGGCTTTACGTGCTTCAAATAAACCATATAGCTCGCTGCCCTTATGGAACAGGGGCGTTTCGGGTGAATTAAGGTATTTTGGCTCTTCATTCACCAACACTCGACCACCAAAGGCGATTACTCGACCGCGGCGGTCGCGTATCGGAAACATCACTCTATCGCGAAAGCGTGGGTAAACTCGCCCCGCATCGTTTTTAATCAGCATGCCTGTTTTAATCAGTGCAGCCTCGTCACCAGCAAAATCTTTTTGCAAAGAGTCCCAGCCATCTTCTGCATATCCGATAGCAAATTGCTTAGCAATCTCACCACTAAGGCCACGGTTTTTTAAATAATCAACAGCAGCTGGGGATTTTTTCAGCGCCTGTTCGTAGTGTGTGGCAACCTTTTCAAGTAATGCATAAAGTGGTTTGTTGTTACTACGATTTTGCGCTGTGGCTTCGTCGCGCGGTACTTCCATGCCAAGCTGCTCTGCCAATGTTTCAATAGCATCAACAAAATGCATATTGTCGTAATTCATCAAAAAGCTGATAGCACTACCGTTTTCACCGCAGCCAAAACAATGATAAAACTGCTTAGTTTGGCTAACAGAGAACGAGGGGGTTTTCTCGTTATGAAAAGGGCAGCAAGCGCTATAGTTGCTGCCACTTTTTTTTAAGGTTACGCGCGGGTTAATCACATCCACGATATCGATACGAGCTAGGATTTCGTCGATAAAGTGTTGTGGAATTTTACCCGCCATAGAATGCTACGCTGCTCTGTGCAAGGTGGCTAATAATTCGGATAGCTCTGATGCTTTAGGTTTAACCAGCCAAAATCGCGAAACTAAACTGTAGTAATCATCGATCATCTCTTGCCCCAACATACTGCCAGTCTCGGCAACGTAGTCCTCGATAATGTTAAACAAGTAGTTGCGATGGCGTTCCATTAGTTCAGAGTGTAATCGGTGTATATCGATGAGCTCATGATTGTAGCGATCCACAAAGACATTGTTTTGATCAAAGACGAAGGCTAAACCGCCTGTCATACCAGCGCCAAAGTTAACGCCAGTTTCACCCAGTGTTACCACACAGCCGCCAGTCATGTATTCACATGCGTGATCGCCTGTGCCTTCTACTACAGCGATAGCACCACTGTTTCGAACCGCGAAGCGTTCGCCGGCAAGGCCTGCTGCGTAAAACGTACCGCCAGTAGCGCCGTATAAGCACGTGTTGCCCACGATCGCTGATTCACGGCCCGAGTAACGAGCATCAGCCGGTGGGCGTATAACAATTTTGCCGCCTGCCATACCTTTGCCAGCATAGTCGTTAGTATCGCCATCGATGGTGAGGTTAAGGCCTCCGGCATTCCAAACACCAAAAGATTGCCCCGCTGTGCCGGTAAAGTTAATGTTAATCGGCGCATCACTCATGCCGTTGTCGCCGTGCAGCTGTGCGATTTCGCCTGACAAACGCGCACCAATAGAGCGGTTAATATTTTTAATTTGATAATGGAAATCGCCACCGGTTTTATTCTCGATAGCACTTTTACAATCGCTAACCATTTGCTCAGCCAACGTGCCTTTATCTTGCGGGTAGTTACGCTCAACATTGCAGTAGCGTGCTACATCGTCGGGGATGGCGCCCGTTGCCAACAGCGGCGATAGATCGACACGTTTTTGGCGTTCGGTTTTGCCTTCAACAGCACGTAGGTATTCAGTGCGGCCAATGAGGTCGTCTAACTTACGCACGCCTATAGATGCCATGTGCCGTCGCACGTCTTCTGCGATAAAGCGCATGTAGTTCATGACCTTTTCTACATCACCGTTAAAGTGACGCATACGCAGAACGTTGTGTTGAGTTGCCACGCCGGTTGCACAGTTGTTCAGGTGGCAAATGCGTAGGTATTTACAACCCATGGCAATCATTGGCCCGGTGCCAAAACCAAAGCTTTCAGCGCCCATAATGGCCGCTTTGATAACATCAAGGCCTGTCTTCAAACCTCCATCAGTTTGTACACGTACCTTGCCACGCAAATTGTTAGCTCGTAGTACTTGATGAGTTTCGGACATGCCCAGCTCCCAAGGAGAGCCCGCGTACTTAACACTGGTTAGTGGCGATGCGCCTGTACCGCCATCGTAACCAGAAATAGTAATGAGGTCAGCGTAAGCTTTTGCTACTCCAGCGGCGATAGTGCCCACACCCGCTTCAGCCACTAGCTTGACCGAGATCAATGCCTTTGGATTCACTTGCTTGAGATCAAATATCAGCTGCGCTAGATCTTCAATCGAATAGATATCGTGATGGGGTGGGGGCGAGATTAACGCAACACCCGGTGAGCTGTGGCGCAGCTTGGCAATCATCTTGTTGACCTTGTGCCCAGGTAGTTGCCCCCCTTCGCCAGGTTTCGCGCCTTGCGCCACTTTGATTTGTAGTACTTCAGCATTAACCAAGTAATTTGGAGTCACTCCGAAACGACCTGATGCAACTTGCTTGATCTTCGACATCTTAATTGTGCCGTAACGCGCCAAGTCTTCACCACCTTCACCAGAATTGGAGCGACCTCCTAAACGGTTCATCGCTTCAGCCAGTGTTTCATGCGCCTCAGGTGATAAAGCACCTAAGGACATACCAGCAGAATCAAAACGCTGAATAATAGCGTCGATCGATTCGACTTCATCCAGTGGTATGGCATCGTGCTCGGACTTTAACTCGAGTAAATCGCGCAGTGTCGTTGCGCGCCTGCCGTCTACGCTGTCGGCGTAGATTTGATAATCGCTGTGCTTACCGCTCGTAACCGCAGCTTGTAGTTGGTTAACGACATCAGGGTTGTAGGCGTGATACTCACCGCCATGGATGTACTTTAGCAAGCCACCTTGTGTTACGGCCAATCGCGGATTAAACGCGGCGGTCGCCAATGTTTTTTGATCCAATTCGATATCAGAGAAATCCATACCTTGGATACGGCTGGTGGTGCCGGTGAAACATAAATCCACCACACTGTTGTGCATGCCCACAATCTCAAATAATTGTGCACCACGATAGCTGGCTATAGTAGAGATACCCATTTTAGAGAGTATTTTCATCAAGCCTTTGTTAATCCCTTTGCGATAGTTTTGTTCAAGTAGCGGTGCATCTTCGGAATCAATCTCGCCGCTGCGTGCCATACCTTGAATGGATTCATACGCAAGGTACGGATACACAGCCGTCGCGCCATAGCCCACTAGCACAGCAATTTGATGAGAGTCGCGTGCAGAGCCTGTTTCGATCACCAAATTTGCATCACAACGGCAGCCCGCTTTTATCAAGGCATGGTGCACGGCACCAGTAGCGAGCAGGGCTGGTATGGGTAGTAAAGCAGGGTCGAGCTCTCGATCAGATAAAATAATCAACACTTTTTGATCGTTCTTTACAGCGTTAATTGCTCGATCAATGATAT
This sequence comes from uncultured Granulosicoccaceae bacterium, assembly GCA_938028465.1. Lineage (GTDB taxonomy): Bacteria > Pseudomonadota > Gammaproteobacteria > Granulosicoccales > Granulosicoccaceae > Granulosicoccus. The sequence continues at coordinate 7,910 of CALJAA010000042.1, forward strand.
CGACGACGGCTTCTTGCAAGGTACATTTGTCGGGGTTGTACGACAAATTCAATTGAACGTTGGCGTAACCTGGCTCATCATCCATTGCCATTAGGGTGGCAAACTTGTCACGAGAGAGTACGGGCGAACGGACCAGTAAACGATTGGCGTGATGATGAGTTTCGCGGAATAGATTTTTTTCACGGCCAAAGCAAGTCTCCAATGACATCACGATGGTTTCGCGTAGCGGGTCGATAGGTGGGTTGGTGACCTGTGCAAATTGTTGTCGAAAACTATCGTAGAGTGAGCGAACATGTTCACTCAATACCGGGAATGGCGTGTCGTCTCCCATTGATCCAATGGCTTCTTGACCGCCCTCGGCTAGTACGCGGATCACTTGATCACGTTCTTCGAATGTCACATTGAACATTTTTTCATAGAGCGATAATTTGTCATCGCTCATGGGTGGCAATGGTTGTGGCACATCGCGCAAGCGCGAACGCAAATGGCGAGCATTCTTTTGCAACCATTTTGCGTAAGGCTGACGATGCTTAAGTAGATCGTTTATATCGTTAGGCAACATCAAACGGCCAGATTGTGTATCGACAGCCAGCATCTCACCGGGTTTTAAGCGGCCCTTTTTGGTGATTTCACTGGCGGCATAGTCATAAACGCCCACTTCAGATGCCAGCGTGATGTGCCGATCTTTACTAATAACGTATCGAGCTGGGCGTAAGCCGTTTCGATCAAGGGCGCAACCGGCATAGCGGCCATCGGATAGTACGATTCCTGCTGGGCCATCCCAAGGTTCCATATGCATGGAGTTGTACTCAAGGAAAGCGCGCAAGTCGGAATCAAGCTCCCAAGTATTTTGCCAAGCAGGTGGGATCAACATGCGCATAGCGCGAAAGATATCAATGCCGCCAGCAATCAATAGCTCTAACATGTTGTCTAGTGACATGGAGTCAGAGCCACTTTGGCTAACGAGCGGTTGGAGATCGACAAGTTCTGGCAACACATCAGAGCGCAGCTTGTGCGCACGAGCGTTTGCCCAGTTGCGATTACCTTGAATGGTATTGATTTCGCCATTGTGTGCAAGATAGCGAAACGGTTGCGCCAAACGCCATTGCGGCAAGGTGTTAGTTGAGAACCGTTGATGAAAAACGGCGATGGATGATTCGAGTAGCTCGTCTTCAAGATCTGGGAATAGCGTGCTGAAGTATTTCGGCATCACTAAACCTTTATATAAAATTACATCACTGGATAGTGAGCAAACATAGAATTCATTATCAACATCAGTTAGTGCGATTTCAGATTTGCGATGAGCAACGAACAGATGGCGATTAAATTCAGCTGTGTCCATCTCTTCAGTTGCGCTAACAAACACCTGTTCAATGCGAGGCACGCTTAGTTGCGCTTCCTCACCGCAGGCTTTGATGTCCAGTGGTACGGTTCGCCAGCCGTTAAATTCCAAGCCACGTGCAATGAGTTGTTGTTCAACCTCTGCTTTACTCTTGTCAGCGGTTTCATCATCACGGCTCATAAAAATTAAGCCAGTCGCAAACTCACCGCGTAACTTGATGCCGGCTTCCGCTGCAGCGCTGCGCAAAAATGCTTCGGGCTTGCGGAGCAATAGGCCACAGCCATCACCAGTTTTTCCGTCAGCACCAATGGCACCTCGGTGGGTCATGCGACCAAGTGCAGTGATAGCTGTATCAACCAACCAATGACTTGCCCTTCCATCCATTTGAGCAATAAGGCCAAAGCCACAATTGTCGCGTTCAAATTCAGGCTTATAAAGGCCGTGCTTGCTTAGCTTGTCGAGATAATTCATATCAGCGTCTAGGTTTGTAAATCGGCGCGCTGGTTAGCGGCTAATCAGTATACCGGCTGAAATAGAGGGGATTTCGTCGTTTCAGGCTTTGCTGCCATGAAACAATTTCGAAAAATTGGCGCTTTTCGTGATCGACTAAGTAAAAATCACTTTAAAATCAATGGTTTAATATTGAAATCGTGATGGAGCCAGCCGCGAGATTTAATTAATCCCGCGTCGTCTTTAATTTTGATCCTTCAGCGCCTTTTGAATGCGACCAACAGCTCTTATCCAAGGTTGGTTAGAGCGAGCGGATTCTGGCATTTTCTCGATGGCTCTTCTGGCGGATTCAATTGTGGGATACAGACCATGGACCAAGGCATACCAGGTGGTACCGTTTCGATTGAACGAGAAGATCGAGTTAGGCGCTTCTAATGGGTTGCGCCGCAGAAATTCCTCTACTGATTTACGAACGGTTGCTGCACTCATTTGTATGGTGAACTGTTTGGAATCTTGCACCAATATCCAGGTAGGGGATTCCAGCGGGCTATCACCGACATTGGGGGCAGCGGCTTGTGTGGTGGAGTCTGTTGGCGCGTCAGGTTTTGGCTCAGTAGGTGTTGGCTCTGGCTCTGG
>CALJAA010000043.1 GCA_938028465.1 uncultured Granulosicoccaceae bacterium
ATCCATGGTTGCGTACATGGATTCTGGCTTACGCCTAAAGACAAACGCTAGCAAATAAAACACGTGGCAAAACGCCACTATCTCCACGGTTAACCCATAAAGAGGATATGCCATGAATAAAGTACTCTCATTAACATTAGCGTCCGCTATTGTCACCCTTACTGCCTGTTCATCAGATGATGATGCACCAGCCGTTGCTGAACCTTCAGCAGCTGGCTCGTTCCAGGTAACGTTTACTAACATGACCGCTGGTCAATTAATGACGCCACCCGTTGTTGCCCTTCATGATCCTTCAGTTCATTTATTTGTCGTTGGCGAAACGGCTAGTGACGCCGTTCGCGATATCGCCGAAAAAGGCGCTAACGATGCATTGGTTGCATTCGCCGGTGAAAACCCAACTGTTGTAAGTGCAGCAGGCGTTGCTGGCGATATGCCATTTGGCGCAGGCGGCACAGTAACCACTAACCTAACCACCACTGAAACGGGTCAGGTATTTAGTGCGGTGAACATGGTTATTTGTACTAATGACGGCATCTCAGGTGTTGATTCTGTTGCGCTACCAGCTGGCACTGAGCCTCTAGTCATCATGGCTATGGCTTATGATGCAGGCACTCGCGTAAACCAAGCTGATACTGAATCATTCTTCCCACCACCCTGCGCGGCAAGCGACGTAGTTATTGAAGCGCCACTTGAAGATCCACGTGCAGCAATCGCAGCACACCCTGGTCAAAGTGGCCTTGCCAATGTTGTCGACGGTATGAACTGGGATTTCGCTGCAGGCGACACCGTATTACAAATTGAAATTGTACGTAACTAAGATTTTAGCATCTTACTGAGTAGTAAAATAGGATACAACTCTGGCCAACATGCGTTGGCCGGTTTTAATTTAGCATTGCTCAGGTAACAGCAGACGACGCCAGTCCCAATACAAAAATCACACTCGTGAGTAACAAGCCATACCATTTCACACTACGACGCAATGCAACTTTATGCTTAAAGCGCGCGAATAAAAATAGCACGACTAGCACGATCAGATAACTGGCTAGTAGCCGCCCGAATATCACACCTATTGCATAACTAGTCATTGATCATCTCCCTATTAATCATCCAACGATTAAAGCTCTTTGACGTTGCGTAGAATCTTGGAAACCATATGATCGATGTGTTCGATCTGTCCTTCCGACGTGCTAACGAGCACCGTCACTAGATGCCCTGATGGAAATACACCAACAAGTGCTTTCATATCAAATGAACCTTCATCAGTGCTCATGACGTATTGGTCGAAATAACCATTGATCTCGCCAGTTGTTATTGGCTTCAGGTCGCCGATAGTATCAAGGCTCGGAGCCACCGAAGCATCACGTATCGAATTCATCGCAGCCAGCGCCACGTCAGCAAGATCTTCAGAGCTAGAACCGTAGCGGGTATCTCTACTAATCTGTATCACCGCAGCTGGGTAATAATTAATGGGCGTGCGCAGCTCGACCCGCGACACCTCTTGACCACTCGTTGTTGAGAAGTGCCACTCGGGGCGAGCTGGTACATGAATACTCAATCCGGATTTATCAAATTTAGTTTCAAAAAACGGACGTAGAGCTCGATCATCGTCTTGCTCAAACGCAAATACGTTTGCTGAGCACATCACAACGACAAGCAGCGACGCTAGTTTAATTACGGATGAATTGTGGATGGATGAGAGCTTCATTGGGTAATTCTTCTTCCTTGATCTTTGTGGCATCCGTTTATTGCCATGATGCTGTTGGTGTTAGCGCGGTAGGCAAGCGCTGTAACGCCAAGCACCCTGACTAGATTGCCAATACAATAGCATTGAGAGCGTACTTAGAACCTTTAACGAGGCCACTAATTTGGAAGAGCAACGCGCTTTAGCCATGCCAATTGTTGCCTAGGGGTAGGCTTTGTGAGCTGGTCGAGATTTGGCATTTTAGGCTTTATACCGCTTGGTTTTCTCGATATTCTTCTGCTTATACCCGGCTATACCTTCGCTCAAGCACGTAGGGTTTGGATTATCGGACAAATTTTGGGTCTCACCAGACTATCCCCGGTTACAAAGGCGGCATATCCTAAAACCATTTTTTTTGTTTTATACGGCGAGGTAATCGCCGCACAGGCATTGCAGTGTTGATCAAGCAAAGCTGATTGCTGCGAACGGGCGATTCACTATCAGTTCGCAAGATTGTAGCAATTCTGCAAGACTGGCTAACTGCCTTGACCTAACACAACAATCTGATGCAAAATTACCTAATGGGGCAGCGAACGCCTCGTGAGGCGCCAGCTCAAGCATCGCATCCAAATACATTTACGACAATCTGTTAGCTCAGCCTTAGCGCTGGCTTGCTCATATGAGGATGCAAAACACATGGCACCACCTACCCATATTTCTATCAATCAACTTAACCGCCTTATTGGCACTCCTAACTCGCCTCTCTTATTAGATGTGCGTATCGATGAAGATTTTGATCTCGATCCACAAAGGCTACCTACTGCTATTCGTTGCGCTTTTACTGATGTCGCAACGCTTGCACCTAAACTACTTAACAAGAACGTTGTGGTGTATTGCCAGAAAGGTTTAAAAATAAGCGAAGGCGCTGCAGCCGTACTTCGATCAAACGGAATAAAAGCCGAGGTACTTACTGGCGGGCACTTTGCCTGGCGCGATGCAGGCTTACCAATGATTGCCGACAAGCTTATGCCACCACGTAATAAGCTCAATCAAAGTGTTTGGGTTACACGCCATCGCCCGAAGATTGATCGAATTGCCTGCCCTTGGCTCATTCGTCGGTTTATCGATACAGATGCACAGTTTTTATACGTCAGCCCATCAGCCGTTGACGCGGTAGCCGAAAAGTTTGGTGGCGTGGCCTATGATGTTGAAGATGTTTTCTGGAGCCACCGTGGTGAAGACTGCACTTTCGATACAATGATTAAGGAGTTTGGCTTAACCACTGAACCGCTTAATCAATTGGCCAGCATGGTTAGAGGGGCCGATACCAACCGCCATGACTTAACGCCAGAATCCGCTGGCTTGTTAGCAGTATCGCTAGGCTTATCACGCATGTACTCTGACGATCTTGAGCAACTCGATGCCGGTATGCTGATTTATGATGCGCTTTTTCGCTGGTGTCGCGATGCATCAGACGAAGGCCATGATTGGCCAACCAACACAAAGTCGTAGAGTAAGCGCCTGTGAGCACTCTTAACCAAGTTGTTGATTCACCGCGCCCAGATTTTTTGACTGCACTGAAAGTGTGGATAAAAATTGGGTTATTATCATTTGGCGGCCCTGCCGCTCAAATTGCACTAATGCACAAGCTGATAGTTGAAGAGAAAAACTGGCTAAGCGAAAAACAATACCTCAACGCACTTAACTTTTGCATGTTACTGCCAGGGCCAGAAGCAATGCAGTTGGCTAGCTATGCTGGCTGGCGTATGCACGGCGTACGCGGGGGCTTAGCAGCTGGCTTGAGCTTTGTACTGCCTGGTGCACTTGTCATTATGATTCTTGCTGGGGCGTATTCTGTTTATGGTGACATCAGCATTATCAACGCTTTATTCTTGGGGATAAAAGCAGCGGTTATCGTTGTGGTAATAGAGGCACTGCTTCGTGTAGCCAAGCGTGCACTTGTAACAACGGAGCATTGGCTGATTGCTGTATTGGCATTTGTGGCCATCTTCTTTTTTAACCTACCGTATCCGTTAATCGTAATCGCCGCAGCGGCCTTTGGATTCATTAGAAGCCGTTCCGACAAAGAACCTGCCCAGGCAATCGCGAAACCAGATATGGCTGGTGCGACTTTTAAAACAGTTATCACTTGGCTAGCAATATGGATCTTGCCATTTGTATTGCTTTACGCACTTGGTGATCAGCATTTTTTAATAAAGCTAGGTGCGTTTTTCTCAAAACTAGCTGTTGTCACATTTGGCGGCGCGTATGCAGTCTTGGCTTATCTTGCACAAGATGTAGTTACCCAATTTGGCTGGCTAACAGCTGATGAGATGATGGACGGCCTAGGACTAGCTGAGACCACTCCGGGCCCTTTAATATTGGTCACCGAGTTTGTTGGCTTTATTGCCGGTTTTCGTGAAGGCGGTATAGCGCTTGGTATCACCGCGGCGTTAATCACGCTGTGGGTTACGTTTGTGCCGTGCTTTTTGTGGATATTTGCGGGGGCTCCCTATATTGAATGGATAAGCGCACAACCTAGGCTCAAAGGCGCCTTATCCGCTATCACTGCAGCAGTTGTTGGTGTGATTCTCAATTTATCAGTATGGTTTGCACTGCATGTCTTGTTTGAATCGGTAACCGCCACAAAGATAGGGCCACTCTCTTTATGGACGCCCGAATGGGGCACGCTTGATTGGCGAGTGGTGCTACTGGTAGTGGGTTGTTCAATTGCTCTACTACGATTGCATTGGTCACTAATGCTTGTGTTGGCTTTGTCTGCTATGGCGGGTTTGGCGTTGCAGGTATCTACGCTATGACGCATCAACGATTACTCGCTAGCCCGATAAACAATGTGAAGCTTGTTGCCGTCGAGATCCCGTAAGTAAGCACCATAATAAATGCCGGGCCCGTATTGAGCACGTTGCCCCGGCTCACCTTCCGACTGGCCTCCTAACTTGAGGCCAGCTTGGTAAGCAGCATCTACAACCTCACTACTCTCAGCAGAAAACGCCACCATGGTTCCGTTGCCTACACTGGCAGGTTGTTCATCTATTGGCAGCACAACAAAGAAGCTCGGCCAACTTTGAGGTACAGCCCAGCTCCAACCCACCGTTTCATTGTTATCAGTAATTGAATCTTTGACCAAGCCAAGCGGCGATAACACTGCGTCATAAAACTCCACCGCTCGATCAAGATTGTTAGTACCTAAGGTGACGTGGCTAAATATATTCATGAGTATAGGATTATGAATTAAAAGCTAACTTAAGAAGAAGGTGAATTGAAACGACTCTTAAACGTAAACGCGTTTTCTGTGGGACCTTGGCTTTGCAGTAACTGCAAACGTTGGCGCGACTCTTCAGGTGAAGGTTGATGCCCTGCAGGCACCCACCACAACACCATGCCAGCCTCTTCCATTGATTTAAACCATTGCTTGCGATCACGCATCACCGCACTATGTGCTGTTTTATAGGTAAAGTCGAACAAGCTATCAATATCATCCCACACTGAGATATTCACTATTAGATCGTCATCAAAACCACCGTTTGAAGGGTTACCGCTCTCGTCTATCCAACGCCATACAAACCCTGGAGATTGTTCAGCTAAGCCATTAATCGTATCAAGTTGATCAACAAAGGTTTTTAGCTGTGGAGAATCAATGGGTGCCACCAGCCAAGCAAGATTAAGCTCTGCTAATTGCCATCCTGCATTATTAGTTTTACCGTTAGTCATCTTTTCTTTTCAAGTAGCCCCAATCAAATTGTATACCTTCGCAGAGCATACTGATCACCTAAATAATAAAGTCACATTTCAGAAATCCGGGTTGCGCCTTTCTATTAAGGCTTATACACCACCGCTTCTGGATCAAATGCCAACCAGGCAAATGCAAAGTGAACTCCCTTATCGACCTGCTTTAAACGTTGGCCTTTACGTTTTCCACTTGTAGCGTGCCCAAAGCTATTCCACTCAGATCCAGTCTGCACATCTTTAATCACGCCCGCTACCATCTCCAGCTCAACTACCTCTCCATCCAACTCCGCTATAAACGCTGCAGCAGACGGAACATCTCGAGATTCAGCAATTTCCTCTTTATCCAACGCCGATTTAACTAGACTGTTAGAAATCACCACAATGGGCATTTTGGTGTTGTTGATATAGAGTAGCGGTTGATCTTGTAATATTGCAAATGGTACAACGATATTTCCACCATCTACAGGAATACCCAACACGCGCTCCATCGGAGCTAAGCGAGGATCAGTTGCATCACGAAACAAAAAAGGCGAGCTATTTATATTATCGTAACCGCGATATGGGTTTTTACCGTAGGGCCGCCTAAAGCCTGTGTCTTTTGATAAAACAGCCGCGTCGTCATACTCTGTTTTCACTACACCGTAAGCAACAATCTGTGAAGGTCGCTCAACTAAACTGATGTCGGTGTATTGGCCAATAATGCCAACCCCAGTAAACTGCTGCCACCATGATTCCGTTTGGCGATCGTACATAATTAAATCACTATTGCGTAAGCGCCCGGTGGTGCCAAAATCTAGCACCGTGTCATCAATGGTACGCTCGTACACAATCGATGCATTACACAGCGGACAAAAAGTCACCGCCACTGGTAAGCCTGCTACCGTGTCATTCACTATTTCATGAAACATCAAAATCTGTAGCGGGTAGATTTTTGCAGTGCCATTGTGCTCAAACAAAATAACGGGCTCTTGATCGTCCAGCCATTCATCAGCTTGTTCGTAAGAAATAAATTCAGGGGCATCGATAGGTGGTATGCCATCGCGTGGTGGCCCGCCAGATAGAATTTCCGAGAAATCCACCGATGTGATGGTTGATTCTGTTTTCGGGAACTCGCCGTTCGGAAAGTGCGGGTAGGTTTGTGCAGCAGCCGAGCCAAAATAGACCCACAACAACACGCTAAATAATTTGCGCATAACAACAGCACCTTATAGAGGGTTACCGTTGAGAGTGTAAATCAGTGAGATGGTTCGATTTTCGCGCTTACTTAGCTCAATCAATAGTAATCTGCAGTAATAACTGCTACTGCAAAGATGATTTAGGCGGGGCGCCCCACACCAATTAGCTTTTCGAACTTTGCTAACAAGCCGCCAAACCACGTATAAGCCATAGCCCATGCTAAGACTATACCGCTGGTATTGGCCACCATATCCAAAAACTCAAACTGGCGCCTAGGTGTCATCGATTGCAAAAATTCAATCAATATTCCCATCGCAATAAACGCAATCACCAGTATCAGTCGAGTTAGGTCGTGACGATAAATCTGCGCAAACCAACCCATCAAACTACCATAGGCAATGGCATGCATGACCTTATCTTGCAGTACAAACTGTTTGATCTCGACTGGAATATCACTAATTGAACCGACAAAAATTGCTGTGATCAATGAGACACCCATAGTTAGCCACAACCATTTGAATTTCAGGTGAGGGATGTGCAGCAAGCCTGTAGGTGAGAAGTCGAATTTCACGTGAGTTTATCTATTAATATAATTCAGTAAAAGCGTATGAGGAATGCGATGAAGTTCGCGTTTTCAAATCGCACTATTTTCTTCACGCATCCCGAACAATATCGGAAGACTTTGGCTGAGCCTAAGCAGCTAACCTATGAGCGGATCGCAATATGGATCGACAGAGTAAGCAAAATAGCAAAAGCGATATGCATAATGCTTGAATACACCAGAATATGTCGACGCCCGACACCTTTATAACGTGCAAGCAATAAAACCAACAGGCTATACAACACAATGCCCGAGCCCACCCAAAAAGCAACACCAATCGCCTCAATAGACCAATTCAGTTTATGCCGGCCCTCAACAACCCAGCCCGTTAATGCGTAAACCAAATAAAAACATGTCATGACAACAGGTGTCAACAGCAGCACAAATTGCAGCACTGGCGACACCTTCGGCCGGGAACTACTGGGAATGTGGTTGGTCATTACTGTGGGGCTATCCATTAGTGTGGTCTTTTTGCTAATCTATTGATCATTGTACTGGCGAACACAGCAGGTGAAACACATGCAAAAGCGTATTTTTATAGCAAAGTTTTTAGCAAAGCCACTAACTACGCTGATGTTTCTTGGGCTAACCCTTATTGTACCAAGCCTTTCCGCTGGCGAAGCAGATGTTGTCGGTGTTGAAATAATTGCACTCGGTGATAACAAGTATCGCATCAACACTGCACTCAAACACGCCGACACCGGATGGGATCACTACGCTGACCGCTGGGATGTGCTGGCGCCCGATGGCACGGTGCTTGGCAGCCGAGAGTTGGCTCACCCTCACGTGAATGAGCAACCCTTTACACGCTCGCTTACGCTAACCATTCCAGCAGGCATAGCAACTGTAACGATTCAAGCGAATGACTCAGTACATGGCCTTGGTGGCAAAACAATGACTGTTGACGTCAATCCATAACATTCAGCCCGCACACTAAAGGCGGTGTGATAACTCCTGCAAGCCAAAACCCGTTGGCTCGTTGTCAACACTCTTACCTAGCGCCATGACTTGAAAGCGCTCACCCATCTCGCCAGGCAAGGTAAGCTTTTTTACGGCCTGGCTTAATCGCAGCTTTTCAACTTCAGATACGCAAGCATCATTTGCTACTTGTAGGTGATCCATCAAACCATTATCCAAAAGAAACGAGCTTTGCGAGGTGTAACCAAGCAGTTCCAACCCACTCGCCGCCCCTTCCTCAACAACGCGCGTGAAATCGACGTGAGCGGTGATGTCTTGTATGCCTGGCCACCAAAACGCATCATCGTGCATTCGGTGCTGGTGATAGCACGCAAGTGATCCGTTTGCTCGTTCGCTAGCGTAGTACTCTTGCCGGGGATAGCCGTAGTCAATTAATAACAAGGCACCCGTTTCAATTGCATCCGTTAACGAGCTTAACCAAGGGCCAAGCAGCTGCGGCATTTCTGTTTGATAGCCATGCGGCAATGGATCGATCAGACCACTGTTTATGCGCGCCCAATCTGATTGCAGCTGCGCTGGCGCATCCTCAAAGTGTTCGCTAAGCTGGCCGCTTCGACACACCACACGAGCTTGCTGAAGTACCTCAGCTACTTTGACGCGCTCTACCGGCAATGCATCCATCACCTCATTAGCGATCACTACTCCTTTAAACGATTCAGGAAGTGATGTTAACCAGCTAACTGCAGCATACTGATCAGTCGACAACACATTGTTTAAGTGCTGTTGCTGACGCAGTTGCAGCTCCGCACTGGGCTCAAGAATCTGATATTCCAGCGTTGCCACATCCCTTAAAGCCATCACGATGCTGGAGGCTAACTTGCCACTACCCGCTCCCAGCTCAAGAATGCATGTAGGGAGTTCTGAAAATAGCGATCGGCAGGATTGCGCAATGCATTGACCGAACAACGGGCTAACTTCAGGTGCGGTGACAAAATCTCCCGCCTCACCGAACTTTTGAGCGCCCGCCATGTAATAACCTAGCCCCGGTTCATATAGGGCGTGGTGCATATAATCGGCAAAACTAATAGAACCGTCTCCAATACGGCATGCAATTAACGCTTGCAGCTTTTCACTGTGCGCACGAGCGATATCATCAGGTTCTGGTAAGGATGTGGCAGACATAAGCCTCTACAGCGCTACTCGGCCGAACGTTCGATAACCACACCAACATCGGTACTACCCGATAGAGCATTTGGCTTGTGCAAAGTTAGCTTGACCTTGGCCACGCCAAAATCATCAATGATAATGCTGGCGATGCGCTCAGCTAGCGTTTCAATCAGTAAATATTCGCTACCTTCTACAAACTCTTTTATGGTGTCGGTCAGGGTTTTGTAGTTGAGTGCGTCCTCAATATCTTCTGACAAAGCCGCTTTGCCTATGTCAAACGACATATCAAAATCAAGCACGATCGTTTGCTTAGCCGTGCGCTCGTGATCGTAAATACCGATGATGGTTTCTATCGTGAGATCTCTTACAAATACGGTATCCAAAACAACCACCCCTTTTTGTTCTTAGCCTGACTACAGCGTTAATAAACTGCATTTACTAGTTGCAAAAAAAAACCCGGCAAGCCGGGTTCTTTTGAATTCTTAAAGCTACACAATAATTACTTAATCTTGGCTTCCTTGTACATTACGTGCTTGCGTACTTTTGGGTCAAACTTTTTCATTTCAAGCTTGCCAGTCATGGTGCGCTTATTCTTGGTCGTTGTGTAGAAATGACCAGTACCCGCTGACGAAACCATTTTGATCTTGTCTCTCATGATTTTCTCCCTTAACCCTTACGAATGTCAGCTAGCACCTGATCGATGCCTTTCTTATCGATAATGCGCATGCCTTTAGAAGACACTCGTAATGTGATGAATTTATTTTCGGAAGCCACCCAAAAGCGATGCGTGTGCAGATTAGGCAAAAAACGGCGACGAGTCCTGTTTTTGGCGTGCGACACATTGTTGCCTGACATTGGGGTCTTGCCCGTGACCTGACAAACTCTGGACATAACAGAAACTCCGAAATAATTTAATGTTGCTTAGCCCGCGAAGGATAGCGAATTCTTTGCCATCCCTCAAGCGCTTTCTGGTGATTTTCTAACCACTGAAACCTCTATACAAGCTTTGTGGCCACCTTAGCAAACATCAAAACCACTGAAAGGCCCATTTTTACTGGCCTGTAGCGATGTCAAGCAGGCAAATGGCAAGTCTTGCCCATCGGGCACAAGTGGCGGCAATACCGGCACAACCGAATAAATCAGCCTATCTCGCTTGGTAGCCAGATCTTCATGCATCACAGCCGTTAGATTGGCAGGCGTCAACTATAATCTGTGCATATCTTTTCATAGCTCGATAAGCCGGTATGTCATCCGACCCCACCCCACTACTCCAGGCTAGCGACCTTACTCGCATGGTCAACACCACCGCGGTTGTTGATAACGTATCGTTATCACTTCAGCGAGGCGATATATTGGGCCTACTGGGCTTAAATGGAGCGGGTAAATCCACCACCTTAAAGATGCTAGCAGGTGTGCTCACTCCAGATGCCGGGCAGATAACCATTGCGGGGCATTCACTACACGATGATCCAATAGCCGCTAAACAGCAGATTGGCTTTTTACCTGACCAGCCGCCAGTTTACCCAGACCTCAGCGTCGCAGCCTATCTAAAACTTAGTGCGCAATTGCGCCGTGTACCCAGCAACCATCTTAAAGAGCAGACAGACGCCATCATGGAGCGATGCGAACTAACTGAAGTCGCAAAAAAGCGTATTGGTAAATTATCTAAAGGTTATCAACAACGAGTCGGCTTAGCGCAGGCACTTATTCATAAGCCCGCGGTTGCGTTGCTCGATGAGCCCAGCAATGGCCTCGACCCACAGCAGATGCAAAGCATGCGAAATTTGATCACCGATGTAGCAGAACAAAGCTGCGTGATTTTCTCTACACATTTGCTGTCTGAAGTAACCGCCATCTGTAACCGCATTGCAGTGATGCACAACGGCAAGCTTGTTCACAACCAACGCGCCGATGAAAACCTTGATCAGTTACAAAATCTATTTAATGAGCTCGTGCAAAAAGAATCAGGTAGTGCAATAACATGATCAGCACGATAGCAAAATTCGAGAGTGGCACATTGCTGCGCTCACCTCAAATGTGGGCAATCTGCGCTGTCATTGCGGCCATCTTCGGCTATTTATTTTTACAATCGCTTGAGGAATTTCTCAAGGTACAACCATCACTAGCCCTGCAAGATCACCCCCCTGGATTAACAGGGTTTTTAAGCGCTCGTTTTTTAGCAACGCTATCGCCACTGTTTTCAGTACTCGGGCCATTGTTTGCAATGCGCAGCTTTAGCGACGAGTTTCGTCATCAAACCATGGCGTTGTGGCAATCGTCACCGGTATCAAATGCATCATTGGTATTGGGAAAGTTTGTTGGCGTGCTTATACCACTATTGCTATTAGCTTTGCTGGCAGCTGTTATGCCTGCAGCAATGGGCTTGATCGTCAACATCGACATAGCCACACTACTACTGGGGGCCTTGGGCTTACTGTTAGTGGCTGCATCGTGCGCGGCCATTGGCGTGTATTTTTCCTCATTAACTAAACAGCCAATGATTGCAATCGTTGCCAGCTTGGGCGTTGTCACACTGCTTTGGTTACTAGGTGGTGCAAGCTTTACCAACCCTGCAATGCTCGCACTACAACAATTTTCTATCACCAGTCATTTAAGTGGTTTTTTTCAAGGTTACGTGCAAAGCAAAGATGTACTCTACTTTGCATTGCTCACTGCGTTGTTCTTATCACTCACAGTGATTCGATTAGGCTCATTACGCAATAGTGGTAATCAATAATGCGTAAACCTGATTGGCAACAGTTCGCGCTGGCGGCAGTAGTCACTGTTTTTATTTTGTTGTGCGGCTGGTTTAGCCAACGATTCTCGGGCGCAATAGACGTAACAGCAAATAGTCGCCATAGCTTAACGCTTCAAACTCAAAACACATTGGCAGCCCTCAATGAGCCTGTGAGTATTCTCGCCGTTCTGGGCCCTGAACAAACAGCGCGCGATGCGGTAACCGAACTGGTTGATCGTTATAAAGCGCTGCAACCCAATATCACACTTGAGTTTATCAACCCGGAAACACAACCTGACCGGGCACGGGAACTCAACATCACCAACGGTGGCGAACTGATCGTCAAAAATAGCCAACGCGAACAACGCTTACGCCGTTTATCTGAGCGCGCTTTAACCAATGCTATGCGGCAGCTTAATCGTGATGGCGACCGACAAATCGTTTTTATTACCGGTCACGAGGAAAGAACGCCGGATGGGCAAAGCAATAGTGATTGGACGCTCAGCGCCACACAACTTGCGCAAATTGGATTGATTAGCACCACAACCAGCTTGGTTACTAGCCCACGTATCGATACCAACACCGACCTACTGGTGATTGCAGCGCCTAGCCGCCCATACTTTCCAGGCGAAATTGCGAGTGTGTTGCAATACATTGGTGAGGGCGGCAATTTACTGTGGATTATCGAACACGCAAACAAGGCAGAGGGTGGCGTTAATCTAAGTGCGTTGTCTTTAGAATTTGGTGTTGAAGTATTGCCAGGAAAAGTGATCGACACAGCAAGCCAAACGCTCAATACTGGTGCACCCAGCATTGTGGTACTGGACAGGCACACCAATCACCCTATCAATGGCAACTTAACTAGCCCGATAGTATTACCTGGCTCTAAAGCGCTCGCAATAACACCACTAGCCGGCCAAACCATATTGCCATTGTTACTAACACCTGAATCTAGCTGGACGGAAACGGGTGAGCTGCAAGGCGAGGTTCGCTTTGACGAAGGCGGCAATGAAGTAGCTGGCCCATTAACTCTGGGCGTCACTATCGAACGCCAAATCGGCGACAACACACAACGCATTGCGATACTTGGCGATGCCGATTTTGCATCCAACCAGTTTATTGGCAATGGCTCTAATCAAGCATTCTTAGAAAGCTTAATACTGTGGATAGCAGGTGACGATCAAGCATTAGAGTTCGTAACTCAAGCCGCACCTGACACACAGCTAAGCTTAAGCAACAAAGCTATTGTGATACTCAGCGGTGTATTCCTACTTGGCATACCTTTGCTGATGTTATGCATTGCCGCTTGGCTAGCGTTTAGAAGACGACGCGCCTAGCATGGCCAATGTTCGCAAACAACAACGGACCTTATTACTTGCACTGCTTGCCGCCTGTGCTCTGATGGCCGCAGCAATGATTTTTATCCAATCAGGTAATAAGCAGCAAACACTAACAGGGTTAGATAGCGCCTCCATCAGCCGAATCAGCATTACGCAATCAAATGGGCAAACCGTCCTTATCGAGCTGCAAGGTGATCAATGGCAAATCACCGAACCCAAAGAGCAAGCGGCAAATGAGAATCGTATAGAACCACTCCTATCTATCGCATCAATCGCACCGTCTTACCCTAGTAGCGAAGTGGATCTAAAAGCGGCCGGCTTAGCAACTCCGATCGCATCTATTACATTTAATAACAAGCGGTTTGATATCGGCGAGCTAGACGTCAGCGGTAAACGCCGGTACGCGCAAAGCGATAGCCAAGTGTACTTTTTCCCCGAATGGATTGCGCCGTTTATTGATGGTGGTGTTAGCGCCCTAGCGGCTGAGGCCACCGACTAACTTCGGTTACAACTGCGCACGGTTGTCTTCCCAGCATAAACTGTCATTCCCGCGCCTAGCCCGTCTGCGCGGGAGTGAGAAGGCGTTCAAATAACATCGTGGGCGATTGTGCAACTAATAAGGAAGTTGCTGTAATTGCCCCATTCCACCTACTGCTCCCCTATAAGCTGTCGCTACACAACTTATACAACGCGTAAGCGCATCAATCGTTCGGAGCTCATTATCATGACGTCACGATTTATAGAATCACGATGGTTAGTCAAAACAACTGCCATTACATCAGTAATGCTCGTAATGGGCTGTGGTTCTGGGGGTGAAAACTCCGCCCCTGAAAACGTGACAACCGATAGCGAAACGCAAGGCGTCAATACGCAAGAGACCACCGATACCACAAGCAATGAGGCCACTACCCCGCTAAACCTTAGCAACCCATACGACTACGCGAATCAACCGGTACCCAATTACATCACCAAAGATAATACCAGTAACAACGGCATCTCAAACGCAGGCGCTACACTAGGCCGCGTTCTCTTTTACGACAAGAGGCTTTCAAACAATGACAGCACTTCTTGCAGTAGCTGCCATCAACAAGCCTTAGGGTTTTCAGATGATGCCCAAGTCAGTGTTGGTATCAATGGAGTCACTGCGCGCCATTCAATGCGACTAGTGAATAGCCGTTTCTCAAATGAGGCTCAATTTTTTTGGGATGAGCGAGCAACGACTCTAGAGCAACAATCAACACAACCCATTCGAGACCATATTGAAATGGGGTTCGGCGGTATTGAAGGTGACCCAGAGTTTGATGCACTTATCCAAAAAATGTCAGCAACCAACTATTATCCTCAGCTCTTTGAAGCAGCATTTGGCAATGAGATAATCAATGAAGAGAGAATGCAACTCGCACTTGCTCAATTTATACGAAGCATTCAATCATTTGATTCTCGCTATGACGAGGGCCGCGCAGCAGCACCTAATAATGGCGCAGCGTTTGGTAATTTTACAGCTCAAGAAAACGAAGGTAAGCGACTATTTACTCAAGCCCCAGATTTTGCTGATAACGGAATACGCACAGCCGGCACAGGACTAGGGTGCAACGGTTGCCACCGGGCACCTGAGTTTGATATTGATCCTAACTCTGGCAACAATGGTGTAATCGATGTAGCCATGAACCTGCTCGCCACAGACACTACCAACACCCGCTCCCCAAGCTTACGTGATGTGTTTCGTAGTGATGGCAACGATAACGGCCCATTTATGCATAGTGGAACAATCGCAACCATCAGCGATGTGCTGAGTCATTACAACGACATCACGGTGGATCGCAACTTAAATCCAAATCTGGACAACCGCCTGACCGGAAACATGCGTGGCGGAAATGGACCGGGGCAAAACAACGCTTCAGGCCAAAAGTTGATGCTAACAGAAGGCGAGCGCGCGGCAGTGATTGCTTTTCTAAAAACCTTAAGTGGCAATGGGCTGTATACCAATGCGCAATGGTCTGATCCGTTTGATGCGCTGGGTAATTTGCGGGATGTGCTAAGTCAGTGATGAAGGTGATGGATCCACCCCGGAGGGCGCCTAGCCCGCCCACGCGGGGATGACAGCCTATGCGGGGATGACGGTCTGAGCGCCTTAACTTGTAGCGATAGCTTTTAAATCAACTGACGCATCAGACGCCTGGCTCGGCGAAATAGACTTTCCTAGCTCCAGAATTTTACGAGCCATCACATAGGTTTTAGCATCGTTCATTGCATCTACGGCAAGCAACTGATCACCTTTGAAATACCAAAACGACTCACCTTCCTCACGCGAACCATCTCGACGGACAACATTATTGTAGCCTGTGTTCAACCCGACTATTTGTAATTTGACATCGTATTGATCTGACCAAAACCATGGCGTTGGGTCGTATGGCTTACCAACACCACAAGCATGTTGTGCCGCAACCTTTGCCTGATCAACAGCATTCTGAACCGACTCCAAACGAATTCGGTTACCGCGCCAACCAAAGCTTGCGCAATCCCCGGCAGAGTAAATAAGCTCATCCGATGTTTGTGCAAACTGATTGACTGCGATACCGTTATCAATATCAAGGCCAGCATCCGCAGCTAACTGCACATTGGTTTCAATACCAATACCCACTATCACTGCATCCACATCTATCGTTTCGCCGTTAGTAAAATGCGCTTTAATAACCTTGTCATTATTACCTTCTAAATGATCAAGCCCTAGGCTCTCGCTAATCACCACCCCATTGGATTGATGCAGCTTACGAAAGTAATCTGATGTTTCTGTACAGGCAACGCGCTGCAATATGCGTTCAGCCATTTCAACCACTCGCACGTCGCAATCAAAACTACGCGCCACTGCGGCAGCTTCTAAACCAATATAACCACCGCCCACCACTAAGATGTGCTTACCCGGCGTAAAAATATCGCGTAGTTGGTCGGCATCTTTTATGTCTCGTACAGTGAGCACACCAGACAAATCGCCACCAATTTTTGTAGGCAGCAACCTAGGAGTAGAACCCGTGGCCAACATGAGACCATCGTAAGCGAGTGATTCGCCATTGGCTAAGCCAACTTGCTGTGCTTGCCTATCAATACTGGCCACAGAAGTTGAGGTGCGCACCTTTATATCTTTACGTTCAAACCATTCGGCATCACGAAAAAACAAACGATCCCGACTGGTATCGCCTTTAACGTACTGTTTAGATAGCGGTGGCCGCTGATAAGGCAACTCAGCTTCCTCACAAAGCATTGTTACAGAAGATGCTTTATCTTTACGGCGCAGCTCATCAGCAAACGCAAAACCTGCCTGCCCCCCGCCTACAATGACGTATCGTTTGCTCATATCAAGCTTTCAATTTTAACAATGGATCAACGAGGCAATGATGCTCTAGCGAGAAGCTGAATTCAAGCCTTAGCTGACTTCTACAATACCTTTTAAAATAACGGGTACATTGCCTCGAAGTGACGAAGCGCCAAATACTGACCTGGCATGCACACCTGCATCACTAAACACTTCAACCAATAAGTCTGACGCACCATTTAGCACTGCAGCGTGCTCCTCATACTCGGGAGTGGCGTTGACAAAGCCCTGTATCTCAACCACCCGCGTAACTCTAGATAGCTCACCTAACTCTGATTTCATCACCGCTACCAGATCAAGTGCTGCTGAACGCGCAAATGCATAGCCTTGCTCAGTAGTAAACTCTAAACCCAATCGGCCTTTTGGTAACAAGCTATCAACAGCTCGTGGCGCTTTTCCAGCCAGATAGAGTAAGTTTCCTGTTTGCACGGCGTTGGTGTAATTGGCGGCGGGATTACTGCACGGTGGCAAACTAATACTAAGTTGATTGATTCGCTCTTCTGGAGTCATACTGCTTGCATCCCTTTGAGTTTATTTTCACCCTTATCCTAGCACCAGAGCTGCGAGAAAAGATGCATAATCGTAGCTTGAGTGAAACCACAGATAACCATGCCAGAGCTACCAGAAGTCGAAACAACCCGCCGCGGCATTGAACCGTTTTTGCATAACAAGCAAATCAAATCGGTTGAGGTGCACAACCCTAGCTTGCGATGGCCCATTCCTAAAACCATCGCACGCCTTGCAGATGCTCGCGTGCAGCACGTTGGCAGGCGCGGCAAGTACATCGTGCTGACTAACAGCATAGGCTCAGCCATTATTCACTTAGGCATGTCTGGCAGCTTACGTATCGATAAACAATCTACACCTAAGCGTAAGCATGATCATGTTGAATTATTGATTGCCAACAAACAGGTTATTCGCTTTCATGACCCGCGCCGATTTGGTTGTTTTTTGTGGCATGAAGGCCCGGCAGAAGATCACCCACTGTTAGCAAAGCTAGGCCCTGAGCCACTAGCCAATCAGTTCAATGGTGAGTATCTTTTTGCGGCAACTCGTAAGCGCAATGTGCCGATCAAAACATTGATAATGAATAGCCAAATAGTAGTAGGTGTGGGGAACATCTACGCCAGCGAAGCCTTGTTTAAGTCTGGCATTCGGCCAGGTAAAGCTGCTAGGCGACTAAGCCGCAAAGAGGCTGATGCCTTATACAAAGAGATTCGTGACGTTCTACAAAAATCAATACAACAAGGCGGCACAACGCTACGTGACTTTATTAATAGCGATGGTGAGCCCGGTTACTTTGCTCAGTCGTTGTTTGTATACGGTAGAGAAGGCGAACCTTGCCAAATATGCAAAGCGCCCATCAAAAAGACGGTAACGGCGCAGCGATCTACGTTTTATTGTTCGGCGTGTCAGCGTTAGCCGCTTGCTTCATTAGCCCTTCGTATTTAAGTTGCAACTGATCTTTCGATTCAGGGTTGCTTACATCAACCAGTATGCACTCTACTGGACATACGATAGTGCATTGTGACTCATCAAAGTGCCCTACGCATTCAGTGCATAAATGCGCATGGATTTCATAAATCTCTTCACCCATATATATTGCGTCGTTTGGGCACTCGGGCTCGCATACATCACAATTAATACATTCGTCGGTTATATAAAGTGCCATCGTTACTTAGCTCGATTCAGTTTGACGCTTTTTTGTAAATGCATCCACAACTAGGGGATGTACAAATTCAGAATACTCACCGCCGTGGGATTCAATCTCGCGCACAATACTTGAAGATAAAAAGGTGTAGTCCTGAGAAGCCGCAATAAACACGGTTTCAATGCTTGATGCTAGATGCCGATTGACCGCTGCAATTTGCACTTCGTATTCAAAATCAGATATTGCCCGCAAGCCGCGCACAATAACGTTGGCATCAACCTTGGCCGCAAACTCAACTAACAAACCACTAAAAGGCTGCACCGTTACGTTAGGCAAATCGCTCAATATTTCACGCGCCATACCCACTCGCTCATCAAGCGTAAAGTACGGATGCTTGTTTGGATTGGCAGCTACCCCAATGATGAGATCGTCAAACATCTTGCTAGCGCGCTGCGCCACATCAACATGCCCAACTGTCATTGGGTCGAACGTGCCCGGATATATCGCAGTAACCTGAATCAAAGCCATTACTCTCTTAACGAGTGACAAGTTTGAGTGAAAACCGCCACTTACGCAACGATAGAGACTCCCGTGTGAGTGTTAATCGGCATTCTTAGTGGAGAATTGAAACAATCTCGCACTGACATCGCCGGTAGTCTTCTCTTTCATTAGATGAAAGCCTGGCGGTGGAGCTACGGTTTGCTTAGCCCCACACTCAATGTATACCAGCCCACCTTCATTTAACTGACCTGGAAGCAGCGGTAAAACGGTTTCAAGCAAACCATCTTGAAATGGCGGATCAACAAAGATCAGATCAAATGGCGCGCTATTATCGTTCAAAAATTGCTCAGCCGGTATCGAATGCAATGTGATCAATTTTTGCGCATCAAGCAGATCAATCTGGCTAAGCAATTGCTGAGCAGCCACTCGATCGCGTTCTACCAACACCACTTGCTCTGCATACCTCGACGCCGCTTCAAAACCCAGGCCACCGCTACCGGCAAACAAATCCAAGCATCGGCTACCGGCAATAGTGGGCTGCAGCCAGTTGAATAGCATCTCCTTTACTCGATCACCCGTTGGTCGTAATCCTTCCACATCTTCAACCACTAGGTGGCGCCCGCGCCACTGCCCGGCGATGATGCGTATTTTGCCCTGACGCCCTTTTGCTGATGAGCTACGTTTAGATCTACTAGCCATGCGTCAATGGTACGATATCCGACCGTTACAAACCCAGCAGACTTAAGAAAACATGGGCATATTCAGCTTTCTGAAGCGCGAAAAAAAAGGTGCAGATACCTCAGCCGAGAAACAGCCGGAACTGTCTCAGAAGCTAGACCGCACCCGCTCACGCTTCCGTGACAACCTATTTGGGTTCTTCACGGGCAGCAAGACAATCGACGCTGACTTGCTCGAAGAGCTAGAAAGCCAGCTAATTATGGCGGATGTAGGCGTTGATGCCACACAACGCGTAATGGATGCGATCAATCAAAAGGTTAAGAAGGACCAACTATCTGATCCCGATGCATTGCGCGCGCTAGTGCATGAAGAGCTCGTCAGCATCTTACGCCCAGTTGAACAACCCTTAGAGCTTCCAGAGCAATCAACCCCCTTTGTCATCCTCGTCGTTGGAGTTAATGGTTCTGGCAAAACCACCACGATTGGCAAGCTAGCCAAACAATTACTTGATGGCGGCCAAAGTGTGATGCTGGCTGCTGGTGACACATTCAGAGCAGCCGCCGTTGAGCAACTGCAGACTTGGGGCGAACGTAACGATGTACCCGTAGTTGCGCAGTCCACAGGTGCCGATTCTGCGTCGGTTATTTTTGACGCTCTGCAATCAGCCACAGCCCGTAACATCGACGTATTGATCGCCGATACTGCAGGCCGGTTACACACTCAAGCAGGCTTGATGGATGAGCTCATTAAAGTCAAACGCGTGCTTGGCAAGATTGATGATGCGGCCCCTCATGAAACCTTAATTGTGCTGGACGGCGGCACCGGGCAAAATGCGCTTAATCAAGCAGAAGAATTTAACAAAGCAATGCAGCTGGATGGCATGGTAGTGACTAAACTTGATGGTACAGCCAAGGGCGGAGTGGTGTTTGCGATAGCCGAGAAAATCGGTATCCCAATCCGCTTTATCGGAGTAGGCGAACAAGTTAACGATCTGGAAGTATTTGAAGCAACCCGTTTTGTCGATGCACTCATTGGTGGGCCGCAAGACACATAGGTAGTCACTAATTACGTGGTCACTAAGAAGTAGTCACTAAGGCCTTTGGTAAGAACTCAAACCATGATCCAATTCGAAAACGTAAGCCTTGAGTATGATCCCGGACGATTCGCTGTTCGCGATGTATCTTTTCGTATTCCCTCTGGCGCTTTTACGTTTTTAACTGGGCACTCAGGCGCTGGCAAAAGCTCTTTACTCCAACTCATCGCCCGCCTCGTCAAACCTACGGCAGGCAGCATCAAAGTGGGAGGCATTGATTTTTCTAATCTCAAAGCCCGCCATGAACCCGCCCTTCGCCAACAGATGGGATTAGTATTTCAAGACAACCAACTACTTTATGACAGAAACGTCTTTGACAACATCGCCTTGCCACTAGTTATTGGGGGTTATAAATATGATGATATTAAAAAGCGCGTATCTGCAGCCCTCGACCGCGTGGGTCTAGCACATAAAGCACTCGACGGGCCGTTGTCACTATCAGGCGGTGAACAACAGCGCGTGGGGATTGCACGCGCAGTAGTTGCCCGGCCTAAGCTTTTATTGGCTGACGAGCCAACTGGTAATCTTGATGCTGACATTAGCGCCGATATCATGAAACTGTTAATGCAGTTCAATTCATCTGGTGTCACGGTACTAGTTGCCACACATGATAGCGGCTTACTCAATAATTTCGACTTTCCAAAACTCACCATCAAGCAAGGCCGCTTAGTGGATGTGCATCCGGGAACGCGTCAAGGCTCAGCCGCACGTAGCCGTCAAGCCTACACGGAGTAAATCACTATTAGCATGCAGAAAAAGGTCGCTTCACGAGCGGCGAAACCAGTTAATGCTTCCGCACGAAAAGGCAGTGCCGCAGGCAAGCAGTGGACATATGGAAAACGCGGCTATGCGCTAGCACAGAGCTTGCGACAATTCACTCAGCGTAAGTTTTCTAGCTTGGTCACTCTTGCGGTACTCGGGATTACACTCGCCCTACCCGCGCTATTTTTATTTTCTGCTCAAGCTGTACAACAACTCGCTAGCCAAAACATCGATGATGAAAGCCTGACACTTTATCTACGGCTCGAGATAGCTGACTTAGATGGCGCCGCATTGGCTCAAACTCTTTTGGGTAAACCAGGCATTCAAAAAACGCGATTTATCTCTCGTGATGAAGCCTTGGCTACGTTTCAAGCAAAGACAGATATAGGAAACGCCTTAGAAGCACTGGGTGACAACCCACTGCCTGCAGCAATTGTTGTGTATCCGGTGAAGCAGCAAGCAGATGCAACAGCGATCAAGCGCTTGTCAAAACAACTGTTAGCACTACCCCAAGTGCAGCGTGTTCAATATGACTTACGCTGGGTGCAGCGCTTGCAAGCCGCCGTCAGGCTTATTCAAAGTGTGGGCTGGATATTGGCAGGCTTTTTAACGCTCACCGCGCTGTTAGTGATTGGCAATACTATTCGGTTGGAGCTGCTACGCCGCCAACCCGAACTCGACGTGGCAAAGTTACTGGGAGCGGGCACCAGCTTTTTACACCGGCCGCTACTGTATACCGGAGCACTCTACGGCTTTCTAGGGGGCCTGGTTGGATCTAGCCTTGCGATGTATGCATTTAGCAAAATCAAGACACCTGCCGATCAGCTTTCTCATCTCTATTCCAGTACCTTCCAGCTACAAATGCCAAGTGCGTCACAGTTTTTGACATTCTTGGTAGTGGCTACTGTTCTGGGCTGGCTAGGCGCTTTCATCACCCTGTACAGTCCGTCACGAAAGTTAATATCGCCTAGACGAACTGGCATGTAACACATAACTTATTGATTTAATTATATATTATAAAAATCACGCCACATTACCATCACTGAGAAATACTTCAGAAAACCGGGAACTTGGCCGATCTTTAGCACTCTATAGTGGAGAGTGCTAATATTACGGTTGGAATGACAACCGGGAGTAAACAATGAGTAACGCCCTTACAGTCAATAAGAACGCGATGGCCCTGCCAGTATTGGCAGATGACCTTAATGGTTATATGGCCAAGATCGCCAATATCGAGTTATTGACCCCCGCTGAGGAACAATCCTTAGCTCGTCGCCTACGTGATTCAGAAGATCTCGACGCGGCTCGTCAATTGGTTATGTCGCAACTACGTTTTGTGGTGCACATTGCGCGCAGCTACAAAGGCTATGGCCTACCTCTCGCGGACCTAGTCCAAGAGGGCAATATTGGTTTAATGAAAGCTGTTAAGCGATTTGACCCAGAAGTAGGCGTACGGCTTATCTCGTTCGCGGTTCACTGGATCCGCGCTGAGATTCACGAGTACGTAATCCGTAACTGGCGCATAGTTAAAGTGGCTACCACTAAAGCCCAACGTAAATTGTTTTTCAAATTACGTAGCGCTAAAAAAGAACTCAACTGGTTTAGCCAGGATGAAGTTAACGCGGTGGCTGAAGACTTAGGCGTTGAGCCGGCAGTCGTGATGGAAATGGAATCACGCATGCACGGCCACGACAATGCATTTGACGCACCCGTTGGTGTTAGCGATGAGCGCGCCTTTGCGCCAGCAGACATGCTGCACAAAGATGACGACGATCCATCAGCCCTACTTGAAGAGCATGATGATCACACTCGCGCACTAGATGGCTTAGCTGCTGGTTTAGAGATTCTTGATGATCGTAGCCGTACTATTTTGCAACGCCGCTGGTTAGAAGATGGCAAGTCAACATTGCATGAGCTAGCTGATGAGTACGGCGTGTCGGCCGAACGCATCCGACAGATCGAGAAAGCCGCGATGAAGAAAATCAAAGGCCATTTAATGGCTCACTAGGCCTACAAGCCTAAACAAGAATCAAGCCGCCTACTGGGCGGCTTTTTTTTGCCCGTGATAAACCTGTGTTATAAATGAACGACACACGCAGGAGCACAAGCAATGACCCAAGCGGCAAAAGCAGCGCGCTTTGTAGCGCTACACGAAGGCCCAGACTTGTTTGTACTACCCAATCCATGGGATCCAGGCTCTGCAAAAATACTCGCATCCCTAGGCTATCAAGCGTTGGCTACCACTAGTGCCGGTTATGCATTCTCACAAGGCAAGCTCGACGCCATCGGCAACTTGTCGCGCGATGAGGCAATGGCTCATGCACGCACCATTGTTGAAGCAACACCACTACCAGTCTCTGCCGATTTAGAAAACGGTTTCGGCGATTCACCTGAAGCCGTGCAAGAAACAATAAAGGCAGCACATAACGCTGGCTTAGTGGGTTGCACGATAGAAGACACCAGCGGTGATCCAAACAAACCAATCTACGATTCGCAGCATGCTATAGAACGCATCATCGCAGCGGTTGAGGCCGTGCGAGCATTACCCACAGCGTTTGTATTAACGGCGCGCGCAGAAAACTATTTGCATGGCCGCCCAGATTTAGACGACACGCTTCTGCGTTTACAAGGTTACGAAACTGCCGGTGCAGATGTCATGTACGCGCCGGGCTTGCCTGACCTTGCCACGATAAAAACCGTTTGCGATACGATCAACAAGCCTATCAATGTTGTTGCGGGCATCAGGCCTAAAGGCGCGACCATTGATGACTTCAAAGCCTGCGGCGTTAAGCGCGTGAGCCTTGGGTCTTCACTTGCTCGCGTTGCGATTGGTTCAGCGATAGATGCTGCTCGCACATTAATGGATACCGGCACTTTTACCGCTTTTGACAGTGCAGCGTCCTTTGGCGAAATCGAATCGTTGTTGCAGTAAATGAAGTGGCTCAACGAACTTATCAAGCACCGCATTGTTCGCAGCTACTTACAGCGTTTACCAAAGTACTTAATGCGCAAACATGCT
>CALJAA010000044.1 GCA_938028465.1 uncultured Granulosicoccaceae bacterium
TATCGATGTAAGGTGGCACTTCGGCGCAATGATGCCGCTATTAGCGATCGTAGGCTATGTGGCTGCATCTAAGATAGAAGAGAATGAAATAGCGTCAGCAAATGATGCTCATAGCGACGATGCATCGCACTTTCGTTTGCCGTCACGCGCAATCTTGTTGCTGTGCATCATGCCTCTCGGGATCATGTCAATAGAAGGAGCGTTTATTGATTGGTCCGCTGTGTTTATGGATTCGGTTCTGTCCGCATCACCTTGGGTGATTGGCCTGACTTACGCTTTTTTCTCAGTCGTGATGGCGAGTGTTCGCCTATCGGGGGATATACTCGCTGATCGATTTGGTGAATACGCAATCGTGCGTGCTTCAGGATTGGCTGCAGCTGCGGGTATCTTGTTATTCGCTGCAGCGCCATCAGTGCCAGTAGCGTTGCTTGGCGCAGCCTTGTCTGGCTTTGGCGTTGCAATTGTTTATCCCATGGCGGTAACTGCAGCGGCGAGGCGGCCGGGTAGGTCACCGGCTGACAACGTTGCTGCACTGACAATGATTTCGTTTGGCGCATTTTTAGTGGCACCACCGATTATCGGGTTTGTATCTGATTGGTTAGGTTTACGTTGGGCCTTGGCTCTGCTCGCCCCGTTTGCCATAAAAACTTGGTGGCTAGCTAGTGAGGTGATTCCGTTGAACTCAGTCCAGAAAGATCTCAATAAGATTGTTGGGTAGCTCGTCGGGTTTGCCGCCCTTGTCGGGAAAGTGTTTACTTAGCACTTCATCACAATGATTAATGGTTCGGGTAAACCCTTCTGCAATTTCACCGCGTTTAGTGCAGCTAATGAATTCATTGACGGTCTCAACCCAAACATCATTATCCACCACTGCTGCCACCTCGGTGTCGACAATGATTTCCACATAATGCTCTGCTACTGACACAAACACCAAAACGCCTGTGCGCGATGCTGTTTGATGTAAATTTTGCAGTAAAAACTGCTCTCGCGCATGACGCGCCGCACGACCATGCTTTATTGACTGAGGCACTAACCAAAATCGGAACGGTGGGTATTGAATCAACATACCAAGACCAAGAAACAGGAGTACCTGAACGTAATACACGCGCACTAGCTCATCGACTGATTCGCCAGAGTATGTCCAGCCGTTGGTGCTGAAGTGTTGAAATAGAAAGTAGAGCCCAGGTACCGATAGCGATAGTAGCGCAGCCCACAGCATGGGGATGTATCGATAGTGATCGCTCTGATTAGCAATAACTGTCACGATCTCCGCACTAGTTTTTGATTCCGCTAGGCGAATTTGTTCCGCTAGTGCTGTTTTTTCAGCTTGAGTTAAAAATGCCATCGCTACCAGCTCCCTGACGCGCCGCCGCCGCCGAAGCCGCCGCCACCGCCACTAAAACCGCCACCGCTTCCGCCGCCCATGCCGCTATCACCGATATAGCCTCCGCGTCTGCCACCGGAGCCGCCTGTACCACTTGATCCAAAGAAAAAGAGCACGACAAATACAAGGACTGCGGCCATTACACCAAACATAACTTTACTGCTACCAAGAGCGACGAACATGCCGGCAAAACCTGCAGGGAATATAGCGTTAGCTGCTTTTTCTGCATTTGATTTGGGGGTAGGTGAAACAGGTGCCTCAGTATCAGCAGCAGTTTTAAATTCTGAATAACCGTATTCTGAATCTGTTGATTCCAGGTCGGTTGATTTAGGATTGCTGGAATTGGCGACATTGCGCTTTGGAAAGCGCCGCCGCGTAAGATGGGTTAAACCAATAAAGCTAATAAAGATTAAGGGGAAAAACTTTTCAAAAGTCGTGCTAGGCCGGTCTTGTTTGCTAACGATATTTGCTGGCGGTGTGTATTCCCCAGCTATGGCTTGCTCGATAGCGGTGACACCATTGTTGATGCCTCTTGGGTAATCGGATTCACGAAAAGAGGGCAGTATGTTACCTCTAATTATGGTGCCAGCGAGGCCGTCAGGTAACGCACCTTCTAAGCCATAGCCTACCTCTATACGAACCTTGCGTTCATTTGGAGCCACTACCAATAACACACCGTTGTTTTTTTCCTCGGTGCCAATTCCCCACTTGCGGCCCAGCTTCAATGCATAGTCTGCAATATCAAAACCTTCTAAGGATTTAACCGTAACAACCACAATTTGATTGCTAGTGGCGGCTTCGTGCGCAGCTAGCTTTTGTTCGAGTTCTGCTTTTTGTGCGCTACTGAGTAGCTTAGCTTGATCCGTAACACGGCCAGTTAAGCTAGGGAAGGTTGGTTCGCCTTGAGCCCAAAGTGGTGACGATAGAGTAAGCGAGAGGATCGTCGCTAATAAATATAGGCAGGCAGCGATGCTGCGCTGCCTGTTTAGTAGAAGTGTTTTCATTTAGGTGCGCGTTGTACGCTAATCAATACAGGTATCACTCTGTTTTAGAAAAATCCACCTTGATGTCTTCCATTTCGTCCGCATCAGCTTTGAATTGCTCTTTTCGAGTTGCTTCAGCATACATAAATCGGCGCCACCAGCGGCCAGGTATCGTGCGCAGCTCAGTGTTGTAACGCTGTACTGCTTGGATGTAGTCACGCCTTGCTACACTGATGCGATTTTCTGTGCCTTCTAGTTGGTCTTGTAACTTCAGGAAGTTTTGATTCGATTTTAGGTCAGGGTATTTTTCTACCACTACCATCAAACGCGATAGGGCCCCTGAGAGCGCACCTTGATTTTGCTGAAACTGCTCAAACGCTGCTGGGTCAGTGAGAATCTCAGGCGATACATTCATTTGCGAAACTTTTGAGCGAGCCTCAACTACTTCAAGTAGTACGTCCTTTTCTTGTGCGGCAAAGCCTTTCACTGTCTCTATTAGGTTGGGGATCAAATCAGCACGGCGTTTGTACTGGTTTTGAACATCACTCCATTTGGCATTGACGGCCTCGTCAAATCTGGGAATATTGTTAATACCGCAGCTGGATAACAGCAGAGTAGTAACAATAAGTAACGGTGCTAGGCGGTTGAGTTGAAACATGTTCTTTTTTCCTCGAACTTAATCAGCCGAATAATAACAGGTAGGGTACACGGTGTAACATTGGCGGATGCTAAGTCTTAACAATGTTTGTTGCCGCCGAGACGGCAGAGTCCTGTTTGCTGGTGCCAGTATGGTTATTCATGCTGGTCAGAAATTGGGCTTGGCCGGTGCGAATGGCTCAGGTAAATCCAGTTTACTAGCCATGATTGTGGGTGATCTGGAGCCAGATGACGGTGATTTGTCACTGCAATCCAGTGCGCGATTAACTCACATCGCTCAAGAGACAGCCTCGACGAGCCAATTGGCCATTGATTACGTGATAGAAGGTGATCAACAGCTGTTAGCGCTGCAACAGTCCATTGAACAAGCAGAGAAACGTGATCCACTTAAGCATGCTGAGTTGCTGTCTGATTTTGAATCAGCTGGTGGTTATCGCATTCAATCGGTAGCCGGGTCATTACTTAATGGCTTGGGCTTTACCACTGATCAACACAGTTGGTCGGTGAGTCAGTTTTCTGGTGGTTGGCGCATGCGATTAAATCTGGCACGCGCCTTGATCGCGCCAAGTGATCTACTGCTACTTGATGAGCCTACTAACCACCTTGATCTTGATGCCGTAATTTGGCTTGAACAATGGCTGCGTCAACGCGAAGGTGCCTTAATACTTATCAGTCACGATCGTGAATTTTTAGATAAAACGACGAAAGAAACCTTGTTTATCGAGCAAGAGTCCGTTACCCGCTATGCAGGCGGCTATAGCGAATTTGAAAAACTGCGATCAGAACAACGCGCGAATCAACAATCTGCTTATGAAGCACAAACGAAAAGAGCAGCTGAACTACAACGTTTTGTTGATCGGTTTAGAGCAAAGGCCACTAAAGCGAAGCAAGCACAAAGCCGGTTAAAAATGCTAGAACGCATGACAGAGCTTGTGCCGATTTCGCAAGACACGACATTCAACTTTAAATTTCACAACCCCAAAACGCTGCCTAGCCCTTTGCTATCGTTGCGAGGCGTGGATTTGGGTTATGGCGATCTAACCGTCTTATCTAACATATCGATGAGTATCCAACCCGGGGATAGAATCGGTTTGCTTGGTGCAAACGGTGCGGGTAAATCAACGCTTATCAAAGGCATAGTGGGTGCAATTGAGTGCTTAAATGGTGATCGTGTAGAGGCTCAGAAACTAAAAACGGGTTACTTTGCGCAACATCAAGTTGATGAGCTCGACCTGGATTTATCGCCTGTGCAAACGTTGATTAAGCAGGACCCAACCATGTCGGAAAGTATCGCAAGGACTTTTCTGGGTGGTTTTGGCTTTGGTGAGCAACACGCGCTAAAGCCTGCAAAGAATTTTTCAGGCGGCGAGCGTGCGCGTTTGGCCTTGTCTTTGATTGTTCATGAAAAACCGAATTTACTGCTACTGGATGAACCAACCAATCATTTGGACATGGTAATGCGCCAAGCTCTATCAGATGCCTTGCAGCTATTTGATGGTGCACTGATCGTGGTTTCTCACGACCGCACCTTACTACGTACCGTGGCTGATAGTTTGTGGTTGGTTGATCAGCGCAAAGTACAGCCGTTTGATGACGATCTGGATGGATATGCGCGCTGGTTAAATGACAGACGTGTGCAACAAACACCTGAACAAAATGGGTCTGGAAGCACTGATGTTGTTACAGAACACAAATCAGATGATAAAAAAGCCCGTAAACGAGAGGAGGCGGAGCGGCGCGCACAGCTCAAACCCCTACGCAGAGCAGTGGAGAAAAGTGAGAAGCAACTGGAGCGACAATCGGCAGAGCTTGTCGAATTACGTGACAGACTCGGCTCCAATGAGCTATACAGTTCTGATAATAAGGCAAAGCTGACGGCTCTTTTAGCCGATGAAGCAGCGTTACAGCAACAACTCGAAGCAACAGAAGAGCAATTGCTGGAACAGATGCAAGCTTTGGAACTGGCTGAACAATCCGGTTGATCAACCGCTACAAATAGCGCTAGACCATACCGGCTCAAAAATAATATTGGAGTATCAGTAAAATGAAACGTTTTTCTCTATTTGTATTACTGTGTTGTTCAGGTGTTGCTAATGCAGCAACTTTTAGTACCTTGGATGCATTGAATCAGAGCCAATTTCGTGATTTATCGAAAAACTTAACGGCAGCAACACACTACAAAGGCATTGCCCCAGCCGAACCGCTTGGCGTATTGGGCTTTGATGTTGGGCTTAGCCTATCGGCAACTGAACTAGACAGTGAAGTTTTTGATATTGCGGACGGAACCGACTTTGATCTGAGTTCGCTACCACTGCCACGATTGTCTTTACAAAAGGGGCTGCCTATGGGTATTGATATTGGCGCTTCTATAACTGCGGCGCCTAGTACTGACATCAAAGTGATAGGTGCAGAAATTCGCTACGCCATTATGAAAGGCAACATAGCACTGCCAGCCATCAGTATTCGTGGCTCATACAGCGCGGTAACCGGTGTAGATGAGCTCGAAATCGACAGCTCGGCCCTTGAGCTGAGCATTTCAAAAGGTTTTGTTAACCTCACTCCCTATGCTGGTGCTGGCGTTGTACGCTCTAATAGTGATCCTGTGCAATCAGAAAACCTTGAAAAAGAATCGTATACGCAGAAAAAAGCCTATATAGGTTTGAATATTAACTTGGGTTTCAACCTAGCATTCGAGGTTGATCGAACCGGTCCTTACACTAGCTATAGTGCTAAAGCTGGTTTTCGCTTCTAAGCAGTATCGCTAAACAGCCACTGCGATGAAAAATGAACACGTAGGCTTTGCCCGTTTAGTGTCGGCTACCAAATATTCAGCTGCGGGTTTCAAGGCTGCTTACACCGGTGAAGCAGCCTTTAGGCAAGAAGTCTGGCTTGCCATAGTATTAATACCCTTGGGTTTGTACCTGGGCGATACGCCTCTCGAGAAGGGTTTGTTAGTCGTTAGTGTAATGCTGTTAATGCTGGTTGAGTTACTCAACAGTGGTATCGAATCCGTGGTTGATCGAATTGGCGAGGAGTATCACGAGCTATCAGGGAAGGCAAAAGACATCTGCTCCGCGGCAGTGATGATGGCCATTGGGATTATGATTGTTATCTGGGTTGCTGTTTTAGCTAACTAGTTTCCCCGTCGCTCAGTCATTCCCGCGCAGGCGGGAATCCATTTTCTGATGAACGTGGGCCCCCGCCTTCGCGAGGGTGACAACGTTAACTCAGCTTGTCTTTTTGTTGTTGCAGATTCTCTAACGCCGCAGTTGCATCATTGAGTTTTTGCTGCTCTGCTTCCACAACTTCTGGTGGTGCTTTACTGGTGAATCCGGGGTTACCTAATTTACCTGTCAGGCTCTTTTTTTGTTTTTCTAGCTTTTCGATTTCACGAGTCAAACGTTTTAGTTCGGCTTCTACGTCGATCAAGCCGTCCATTGGTATGAGCAACTGCATGTCGTTAACTAGGGCTACTGCGGCATCGGGTTTTTCGGCGCCAGATTCTAGTATCGCAATATCAGATAGGCGAGCTAGGAAAGTGAGTAGTGCGCCGTGTTGGTCTAGCCGTTGTGTATCCGTAGCGTTTGCATCTGCAATGCGCAGCGGTAATTTTTTACCAGGGTTGATGTTCATTTCGGCGCGGATCTTTCGTACACCAAGAACACTGTCTTTAACCCATTCAATATCGGCCAAGGCGGATTGATCGATTTTGGATTCGTCTGCTTTAGGGTAGGGTTGCCGCGATATCGTATCGCCTGATTTACCCGCTAGCGGTGCAACTTGATGCCAGAGCTCTTCTGTGATGTACGGCATGATTGGATGGGCAAGACGTAGAATTGTTTCAAGCACACGCACTAGTGTTACGCGAGTGGATTGCTTGGCTTCCTCGGTGGTGTCACCCGTGAGGATTGGCTTGGCCATTTCAAGGTACCAATCGCAGTACTCGTTCCAGAGCAGCTCGTATAGCGTGGTTGCAGCTAGGTCGAAACGGTAGTTTTCGATATGTTCTGTCACCGCTTTTTCTGCGATCTGCAGCTGGCTAATCATCCAGTTATCGATCGTGTTGCGTTGTTCAGGCACGTTATTGGGATCCATGCCTTCGGTATTCATCAATACATATCGTGTTGCATTGAAAAGCTTGTTACAAAAGTTACGATAGCCTTCAACGCGCTTTAGATCAAAGCGTATATCGCGGCCGGTTGAGGCTAGGGATGCGAATGTAAAACGCAGTGCATCGGTGCCAAAGCTGCCTATCCCATCAGGGAAGTCCTTCTTGGTTTGCTCGGCGATTTTGGTCGCTAGGTGCGGCTGCATCATATTCGCAGTGCGCTTTTCGAGTAAGTCATCAAGGCTTATGCCGTCGATAATATCGATTGGGTCTAGCACGTTGCCTTTTGATTTAGACATCTTCGCGCCGCTGGCATCGCGTACCAAACCGTGCATATACACTTCTTTAAATGGCACTTGGCCATCCATAAAGTAGGTGCCAAACATCACCATGCGGGCGACCCAGAAAAAGATGATGTCAAAACCGGTTACCAGCACACTGCCGGGATACCAAGTTTTTAACGCATCAGTTTGCTCCGGCCAACCCAAGGTTGAAAAGGGCCAAAGCCCTGATGAAAACCAAGTATCGAGTACGTCCTCATCCTGCTTGAGTTTAACGTCGGCTGACAAACTGTATTTTGCGCGAGCGGCTGTTTCGTCTTCGGCCACATACACGTTGCCGCTGTTATCATAAAAAGCAGGGATCCGGTGGCCCCACCAAATTTGCCGGCTGATGCACCAGTCTTCGATATTGTTTAACCACTGATAATAGGTTTTTGACCAGTTGTCTGGTACAAACTTAATATTGCCTGACGTAACCGCCTCTATGGATGGGCGAGTGATCGCTGCCAAGCCACCGGGCCTGCCGTCATCTTGTGTTTCACGAGTTAGGTCTACATACCATTGATCGGTTAGATAAGGCTCGACTACTGCACCACTTCGATCGCCGCGCGGTACTTTTAACGTATGAGGTTCAACCTTTTCAAGCAGCCCAGCATCATCCATTGCTTTGACTACTGCCTTACGCGCTTCAAACCGATCAAGGCCACGATAGGCTTCCGGCGCGTTCTCGTTAAGGCTGGCATCGTCATTAAATATATTGATTATTTCAAGATCTTGACGTTGGCCCATGGCGTAATCGTTAAAGTCATGAGCAGGTGTGATCTTTACGCAACCAGATCCAAATTCAGGATCAACGTAGTCATCAGCAATGATGGGGATTTCTCGGCCAACTAAAGGCAGGGCAATCGTTTTGCCAATCCAGCTTTTAAAGCGTTCGTCTTCTGGGTGTACTGCCACTGCTGTATCGCCAAGCATCGTTTCTGGGCGAGTGGTTGCAACAACTGCGTGGCCACTGCCATCTGACAAAGGATATTTAAAATGCCATAAAGAACCTGTTTCTTCGTCGTCATTGAGTACTTCGATATCTGATAGTGCGGTGAGCAGTACTGGATCCCAATTAACTAAACGCTTGCCGCGAAAGATGAGCCCGTCATCGAATAATTGAATAAATACTTTTTGAACAGCATCCGACATACCCTCGTCCATCGTGAAACGCTCACGAGACCAGTCGGGTGATGCGCCAAGGCGGCGAAGTTGCTTGGTTATTGTGCCGCCGGATTCCTCTTTCCATTCCCAGACACGTTCGACAAATTTGTCGCGACCCAAATCATGGCGAGTGAGATTCTCTTGGCTAAGCTGGCGTTCTACAACCATCTGCGTGGCAATGCCTGCATGGTCGCAGCCGGGTTGCCAAAGGGTGTTGTAGCCCTTCATGCGATGGAAGCGAATGAGCGCATCCATTATGGTGTCTTGAAACGCATGACCCATATGCAGAGTGCCCGTTACATTGGGCGGTGGGATCATTATGCAGTAGGGGTCACCGGTACCGCTTGGAGCGAAGTGGTTGTTGTCTTCCCAGATGGAATACCATTTTTGTTCAATGGTCTGAGGGTTGTAAGTCTTTTCCATTAATTACGAATCGATTCAAGTCAGTCATGGGCGTTTTTTAACGCGTTCTAGCAATTGAGTGATGTCTTTTCGGAGCTCTGTAATATGCTTGTCGACTAAGTTGTCTACCAGCTGCTCAAGCTCTTCACTTTCTGTTGGGGCGGTATCATCCACCACATCAATCGCGATGTCAGCGTCTATCGTAAACGGTTCGGCGGCACCGCGCTGCAATACTTCTAGCTCGCGTAACACTTCGCGCCCTAGTCGGCTGGATTGGATAATGGATTCGTTGCCTGACTCGACTACTTCGTTCAGTACAGGTAGGTCGTCATCGTAGTTTGGTGTTGCCATTTTCGATCTCTCCTAAGCCGCTGATATATTCGGAGTTCTTTGCGGACTACATCGTGTTTATATAGTTTCTTATCGAACGGAATGACAGGAGTATAGGACTACATTTTGTGGTGTTGTAGTGGATATCCACGCTGTTTATAGAATCGATAGCGGTCTCGGCCGCAATCGCGAACAGTTGGTTCTTGGTTAACGACCTCTAAAGTGCGCTCAAATCGACTAAAAAACGCCGGTACTTCGGGGGCTAAATTGATAAGAACGCGCCGATCATAAGCAGGTTGGCCCTGTGATAAATGCACGGGATCCTCATCTGGGTGATCCAGTGCATCGATCTCAGTAACTACGCTATGAGCGACAAAGCTAGTCGCACGGAATGCCCAAAGCACCTCATCGAGTTGCTGCAGCAGTTGAGAGTCGTCTGAATGGATAAACACTGGCTGCTTTGCTCGAACCGCTTTTTCGGCCAATTTGCACACTAATTCGAGCCGAGTGTCGGCACTTTCGCAGGGCAGCACGTAAAAATCGACTTTAGTCATGATGCATTAGAGTGATTTGGGATGCGCGAATTCTACACGTGATTGTCGAATAGGTACTGCATTAGCTGGGATACGGGTTTACCGGTTGCACCTTTGCTTTTGCCGCTTTGCCACGCGACACCGGCTATATCAAGATGCGCCCACGGATACGCTTTTGCAAAACGCGATAGAAAGCAAGCGGCAGTGATAGTGCCTGCACCTTTACCTCCGATGTTCGCCATATCTGCAAAGTTTGAATCGAGTTGCTGTTGGTAGTCATCCCACAAGGGTAATTGCCAACAACGATCACCGCTGGCTTCTCCAGCTTGAATTAATTGAGCGGCTAGTTCGTCGTTATTACCCATTAATCCACTGCACTCGTGGCCGAGCGCAACAATGCACGCGCCTGTTAATGTTGCCATGTCGACGACCGCTTTGGGTTTGAAGCGCTCGATGTAGGTGAGCGCATCGCAAAGTACCATTCGGCCTTCTGCATCCGTGTTCAGCACTTCGATCGTTTGGCCCGACATACTGGTTACCACATCACCGGGGCGAGTGGCTTCACCGCCAGGCATATTCTCTGCGGCTGCGACAACACCCGTGACATTTACGGGTAAGCCCAGTTCGATACAGGCATGCATAGCACCGAACACACTGGCAGCGCCGCACATATCGTATTTCATTTCATCCATGCCTGCGGACGGTTTGATGGAGATACCGCCTGTATCAAACGTCACGCCTTTACCCAAGAGCACAACAGGCGCTTGTTTTGCTTTGCCGCCTTTGTATTCGATAATAATGAGCTTGCCTTCCTCGCGACTACCTTGTGAGACTGCTAAAAAGGATCCCATGCCGAGTTTGGCCATTTGTTTTTCACCAACGATGGTGGCTTTTACTTTGCTGCGATTTTTAGCCAATGTTTGCGCTCTTGTAGCTAGAAAACTCGGCGTGCAGATGTTGGCTGGTAGGTCTCCAAGCCCTCGAGCTACGCAAATACCCGCGCCAGTTGCCATACCTTGTTCACAGGCGGCGCTGCAATTCTTTTGCTCTTTTTTGGCAACGAGCAGAGTGACCTTTTTGATCTTAGCCAATGAGCTCGTATGTTTGGGCGCTCGGTAGTCGTATTCTGCGCCGGCTAACTTGCTAGCCAATTGTTGGCATTGCCAGGCAGTGGATCGATCCGCGACTTGCGTATCAGATGTGATGAATACATTAAGTGATGCCACACCAGTATCTCGTAGGGTGCTGATTGCTGCATCGACAGCTTTTATATAGTCGGCAGGCGATACCGATGCCTTGTCACCCATCCCTACGAGCAAAATTCGCGACCATTGACATGCATCACTGGTGTGCAATAACAATGTTTGACCTGGTTTTCCGGTGATATCGCCGGTCTTGATTGCACGCTTGATACAGCCATCGCTATCGTTGTCGAGCAACATTGCCGAGTCTTTGGGCTGAGTTTCATTGAAAACCGCCACAACTGCACAGTTATTTGCCTGTTTTTTAGCGGGTGTAATGGCGACACTGATCTGCATGTGAATTCCTGTATTCTTAAGCGTACTCGCAGTGTAATTAATTCTGCACAGTCCGTCACCGTGTGGTTACCGGCTGAAGCTGCTACATTCAAAGCGATTCCCATTAGTCATCACTGAAAACAATCATCCGTGCGGATACTCGATCGCTATCTGATAAAGGAAATGTTGGTCACTTGGGTTGCCGTGACCGTGGTGTTGCTGGTCATTATGATTGGCGATGTGCTTGCGCGCAGCCTGCGCAGTGTTACTGATGGAGCGATTACACCTGACACCTTAATGATATTGGTCGGTATCAAATCGATCAGTTTGCTGG
>CALJAA010000045.1 GCA_938028465.1 uncultured Granulosicoccaceae bacterium
TGATCGCACCGCATCACGTGCCGGTGCAACTTGGGATCATCTAAAAAGTATTAGAGAGCAGTGGCAAGGTAACCTGGTCGTAAAAGGTGTGCTTAATGTTGAAGATGCCCAACAACTTAAAGCCGTTGGTGTGGATGCAATCCAGGTGTCCAGCCACGGAGGCAGGCAACTTGATAGTGCGCCTGCACCGATACTGATGCTGCGAGATATTCGCAATGCCCTTGGCCCTAACTATCCAATTTTTTATGACTCAGGCATTCGCTCAGGTGAAGATATCGTGAAAGCGTATGCGATGGGTGCTGATTACGTGTTTATGGGGCGCTCTGTTTTGTTCGCCATGGCTGGGGCAGGTGAGCCTGGCTTAGAAAAAATATGGAGCGTGCTAGAAGACGAAACCAGTATCACCCTTGCACAAATTGGACAAACCAGCATGCCTGGCCCGTCAAGTAACGTGCTGTGTA
Organism: uncultured Granulosicoccaceae bacterium; assembly: GCA_938028465.1. Lineage (GTDB taxonomy): Bacteria > Pseudomonadota > Gammaproteobacteria > Granulosicoccales > Granulosicoccaceae > Granulosicoccus. The sequence continues at coordinate 462 of CALJAA010000045.1, forward strand.
AGTAACAACAGGTAACACCTCAACAATCAACAGGTAGTCATCCATGCTAGATCTAAACGGAAAAACAGCACTCGTTACTGGCGCAACTTCTGGTATCGGTAAACAACAAGCGATTGCGCTTTCTGCTGCGGGTGCCAATATTGTTGCGGTGGGCCGTCGAGCTGATCGATTAAAAGAAACTTGCGATGAAGTATCGGCCGCTGGTGGTAAGGCAGTTTCAATTCAGGCAGATCTTACGCTTGATGCGAGTATCGAAGAGCTTGCCAAAAACGCCGCATCTCATTTTGGTGATATCGATATCTTGTGCAATACAGCTGGAGTGAACTTGCGCCAGAACGTTGATGACATCAGTATTGAATCGTGGCAACAGACAATTGATTTAAACCTTGCGATACCGTTTTTTTTAGCACGCGCTTTAGTACCGGGTATGCGCGCAAAGAAATGGGGCCGAATCATCAACGTCGCATCATTACAATCTACTAGAGCGTTTGCCAACGGATTACCCTACGGTGCATCAAAAGGCGGTATCTCACAGCTGACACGAGCCATGGCTGAGGCTTGGTCATCTGATGGGATTAACACCAACGCGATAGCTCCGGGATTCTTTCCGACAGAACTCACCGCCCCCGTGTTTGAAGATAACGCAGCACTTGAGCGCTTGGCTGCAAGTACCGCCATTGGTCGTAATGGCAACATGGAAGACTTAGATGGCATTACCGTGTTTTTGGCTAGCGATGCGTCGGCGTACATCACTGGGCAGGTGATCGGTGTCGATGGTGGGTTTACCGCAAAATAATGAAGCAGGTTGAATAGGGATGCTTGAAAAGTGCCAGTTATTGTTGCCACATACTAAAAGAGCCCACAAAAAAAGCCGCGATTACTCGCGGCTTTCTTGTTTTAAAAAACTGATTACTTAAAGCTTAGCCCTTTGGTAACCAAGATTTCCATGTAGCTTCGTTCTCTTTCATCCAGCCTTCTACAACTTCATCAATCTCTTTTCCATCAACATCGACAGCAAGAATCAAAGGCGCTTGCATCTCGTTAGTCAGGCGGAAGTTTGAGATTAACTCAGCAACTTTTGGATGATCTTCAAGTAGCGATGGAGAACCGTAGTTGAACGTCACGTCTTCAGCCCAACCAGTGGCAGGCCACTTCTCGTCTGAATGAGCTGGCAATTCAACCTTAACAAGATCAAGTGTTGCATGGATCCAATGTGGCTCCCATGCATAGGCGATAAATGCTTCTTTACGCTTGTATGCCGCTTGAACTTCAGCCCAATGTGCAGCGTCTGAACCAAGTTCGCTCACAATATAGTTTAAACCCAAAGCTTCCATTCGCTTTGTATCATCGCAAGCCCAAGCCGATACTGGGCAGCCAATCAAACGGCCCTTGTCGCCAGATTCAATTGTTTTGAAAAGATCGGCATACTCGTTCATGTTTTCCCAAGTTTTAAGGTTTGGAGCTTTCGCTCCGTCGCCTTCAACGAGGTAGCGCGGTACGTAGTAACTTGATACGCCAACAACACCAGAATCAGCCAGTTTGACGACAGAACCGTCGCCACCATATTCTTTAACGTAGTTTACGTTGTTGGTGTTATAAGAAGGCCAATTTTCGCAAGCATAGTCGATGTCGCCAGCACGAATACCGGCTTGTACGTTAGGGCCAGATGGCATAACAATGCGCTTAACTTTGTAGTCGAGCTCTTGCTCGACAATTTGGTGGATGATCTCGCACATGACGGCGCCGCCAGTCCAATCAGCTACGGCTGCCTTCAACAAGCCACCAGCCGATGCAGGTGCACTCACAGCTAAGCCTAACGCTAGTGTGCAAGCACTTGCGATTGGGGTTAAGTGTTTCTTCAACATTACTATTTTCCTCTTAATAATCAGGCCCTATGCGTGGCATAAGGTGTGAAATTCTTGGACGCTGCTATCCTATCGTCCCGCTTTTTATCCAGCGTGAAACTAGTAAACCATCTGAGGCGCGAGCTGTCGATATCATTTGATGAGAAGTCGTCGAATTGATCGGAATTTATGCCATTGTGTCGCAAATCACTGGCGTAATCGGTTGATTTGTTCAATTGGCTGCTTATAGGCCCAGTGCGCGGCGTTGGTTTTGATTCCAGCCTTGAGTGACTCTATCGAGCAAGATCGTCACTAGCACAATCCCGATACCTGCAGCCAACCCTTTACCCATGTTGGCTAGATTCATCGCATCGAATACTTCTTTGCCAAGGCCTTGCCCACCGATGAGTGGCGTGATGGCCTGCATCGTTAGTGCGAATACCACCGCTTGATTCATGCCGAGCATAATTGAAGGCGATGCCATCGGTAGTTTCACTTTGAGTAAAGTTTGTAGTGTTGATGATCCATAGGAATTAGCCACTTCATTTATTTCAACAGGTAACTCTTTAAGCCCAAGCGTAGTTAATCGAATGACCGGTGGGATTGCGTAGATAACCGTAGCAATGACCGCAGTGGTTTTGTTGCCGCCAAAAAAGAACAAAGCCGGAATTAAGTATACGAACGCAGGCATCGTTTGCATGGTATCGAGTATGGGTTTAACGACGGCGTCAACGGGTCGAGAGTAGGCTGCTAGCACACCAATGGGTACACCAATTAACATGCAAACAAGCACTGATACGATTGTGCCAGCGATAGTAAACATCGACACATCCCATAAATCAGTCGCGCCCAAAAAGACTAAAAACACAATAGTGATAATGGCGAATCGTCTGTTAACGGATACCCAAACAATCAGCCCTATGGCAGCCATAACATACCACCAAGGTAAACCGACTAAGAATCTATCAAGTGGGTCTAGCAAGTAGAGAAAGACAAAGGCTCTAATCGCTTTGGTAATGCCGATAAACGTAGGGTTGATGGTAAGCCAATTAATGGCGGCATCAATAGGCTCTCTAAACGAGACCTCTAAAGAGCTTGGGTAACTGGACATCCATTTAACGTCACCGCCGAACCAGTACAAAAGTGCTAACACGATTGAACCGATCAATAGGAAAGGTCGCCTGCTAACCCAATTGCCTGCCGACTCTGACACTAGACTAAGTGGTTTAGCAAGTAGTTGAGTAAACAGTGACCCTACTGTTGCAAAGGTATTCCATATCATGCCGATAGGGGTTTCTATTGCTCGGGCCAGAGCATTGCCATCCCATTTTTGTGGCAATAGATGGAAGGGTTGCTTAGTGTGTTTTGATGTTGTGATATGTCCGGACACGCCAGTAATGGCATAGCTCAACCGATCAAAGAGAATGGCCATGAACACGATGCAAGTGCCGCCTTCCGCTGCCCAGCCTACCTTCAGCCTTGTTAGTGCCTTCCAAACTTGTTCGCCAAGGCCGCCGCCGCCGATAAACACAGCCAACACCGCCAGCCCGAGTGCCATCATGATCGTTTGATTGATACCGAGCATGATGGAGGGTTTGGCTTGAGGGAGTTTAACTTTGAGTAGCATTTGAATGGGGTTGGACCCATAGCTTTGAGCGACTTCGATCATATTTGCCGGTACTTGCCGTAATCCCAAATTGGTTAGGCGAACAACGGGTGGGAGCGCATAGATGATGACAGCCATCGCAGCGGATGCTGCACCAATGCCGAAAAAGAAGATGGCGGGTATTAAGTAAACAAACGCAGGCATGGTTTGCATGGTGTCGAGCACAGGGCGTAAGTACTTATCGAAGCGATCGCTACTGGCTGCAAAAATACCGAGCAATATGCCTATCACGACAGAGAATCCAACGGATACCAACATGAGGCTTAACGTAGACATAGCCTCGTACCACATATCCACCATGCCCCAAAACATCACGCCAACTACGGCTAGCAAACCTAAACGTAAACCGCCGTAGGCTAATGCTGGTAACAAAAAGAGCATCAATACAAACATCCACGGTACTGTCCACAGTACTTCTTCAAGCCATTCTAATGGGGCTTTTACGACCTCTGCCACAGCACGTGTATAAGCTTTGAAATTGGTTTCCAACCACTTTTGTAATTGGTTAATCCAATCTTCAAATGGGAACGCATCTATAAGGAGCTGAGGAAAGGTGAAGACGTTGGCCGATAGGGCGTAGACCGCAAGGGATGTCAAAATGCCAACGAGTACGGCGGCTGGAATCGTTAGATCGTGACCACGGAACGATAACCATTCTTGTTGAAATGGGGCCGTAGTAGCGTTTGTCATGCCGTACTCATCGTGATGGTTGAAATAGATGGGTAAGCAAAGATATTATCATCGGGATGCGTTGAGACAAAGTTGTATATCTGATTTTTCGCTTTTACAGGCGATTTAGTCGGATATTGCACGCAATCATCAATATTGGGTTGCATATCAAGCGGTCCTGTTGTTCTATACCGTCTACCTGATTCATTGTTGAGCGTGCAAAACATGGCGACAGAGCCAAAAATCATCTGTAACAACATCTGGAAGGTGTTCGGCCCCAATCCAGAGCGCACAATGCGCGAAATGGATCGTTCCTTGACGCGTGCTGAAGTGCAAGAGCAAACGGGCCATGTTGTTGGCGTTAAAGATGTGTCGTTTTCGGTTGACCCTGGTGAGACTTTTGTGGTGATGGGTTTGTCGGGCTCGGGTAAATCGACATTGGTGCGTTGCTTGTCAAGATTGATTGATCCAACCGAAGGCCAGGTACTGATAGACGGTAAAGACATCACCACCGTCTCACATAGCGAGCTAAAAGATTTACGCCGTCACAAGTTGGCAATGGTGTTTCAGCATTTTGGTTTGTTCCCACATCGCAAAGTTATCGACAACGTAGCCTACGGCTTAGAGGTGCGAGGCGAAGGGCGCAAGCAACGCTACGAAAAGGCGATGGAGATTATCGACTTGGTTGGCCTTGAAGGTTGGGCTGATCACTATCCACGTGAACTATCAGGCGGTATGCAACAACGTGTTGGCCTAGCAAGAGCTATGGCAGTGGAACCAGAAATACTATTGTTCGACGAACCTTTCTCTGCACTCGACCCCTTGATTCGCCGCGAGATGCAAGACGAACTGCTAGACTTGCAAGCTAGGCTCAAGAAAACAATGGTGTTTATCACGCACGATTTTCTTGAAGCAATCAAAATGGGCGATCACATTATGATTATGCGCGATGGTGCGATATCACAAATGGGGACACCAGAAGAAATCGTAGCCAACCCAGCTGATAAGTATGTCGCTGACTTCACCGAAGATGTGCCGCGCTATAAGGTGCTCTCTGCGGGGAAGGTTATGCGTCCTGTTAGCAATCATGTTGTAAAGTCGGGTGAACCCAGTGTTTTAATGTCAGCAAAAATTGATGGTTTAATTGATATCGTTGCTGATACCGATGAACCCGTTGCTGTTGTGGATGGGCAGGGCTCGGTGCAAGGCGTGATTGATCGCTCTATTGTCATGAAATCCATGAAGGGTAGTTTTTAGATCCATGCTAAGCACGGATGAATACCGATCGATGGATGCTATTGATTTAGCCGATTTGGTTAAATCCGGAAAAATCCGCGCCACAGAAATACTCGAATGTGCCATTAGAGAAATGGACAGCATTAACCCGCACCTTAATGCCGTGGTTATGCGCAATGATGAACAAGCACGAACCGACGCCCAATCAATCAATACTTCTTTGCCTCTGGCTGGCGTACCGTTTTTAGCCAAAGACATCAATATTGATATCGAACACTATCGTACAACTCATGCCTGTCGGTTTTTTGCTGATAGCGCGGTTAAAAAAACGGATTCAACTTTAGTTAAACGTTGGCGTGAAGCAGGCTTAGTTATAACGGGCCGCACCAATACACCTGAATTTGCAACTGACTTTGGCTGTGAGCCAGAGCTATATGGCCCTACTCTTAACCCTTGGGATTTACGCTTAACGCCAAGTGGCTCCAGTGGCGGTGCGGCTGCTGCAGTTGCCTCTGGCATGGTGCCAATAGCGCATGCAACTGATTCTGGCGGTTCTATACGAGCACCTGCGTCTTGCTGTGGTGTATTTGGTTTTAAACCCAGTAGCGGGCTGGTGGCCACAGGTTCGCCATTGGGGCATTTGGTCGGTGGTTTAAATAGTGATCACGCAGTAACCCGATCCGTTAGAGATTCAGCTGCTTTGCTTGATGCGACAGCTGGCAATGATGTTGGCAACTCCATGGTGTATACCAAACCGAGCGCGTCTTTTTTATCGACATTAGACAAACCCATTGCGCCGATGCGAATAGGAATAACGGCATTCTCACCATCCGGTTTAACAGCGACGTCAGAAATATGCAGCAAACTCCAAGAGACTGCTAAGTTGCTTGAGTCATTAGGGCATGAAGTTTTTGAATGGGCTTGGCCCGACAATACAGACCCTTGTGATGTTGCCAGTGTGTTTTGGATGGCTGAGCTCTCTGCAGTGGTTGATCAACATGCTCAAGCGTTAGGCCGCCAACCAATTGAAGGTGATTTAGGCCCTGTGGTTTATGAGACATGGAAAAAAGCCAAAGAAATAAGTTCAGTAGAAATGGTCAACGCACGCGTGAAACTGCGTGAATTGCAGGTAGCAATGGCCGTAGCTCAACAGGACGTTGATATGTTGCTTACACCCGTAGTGGCTGAAGCTCCTCTGCCTACGGGCGTATTAACCGAGCTGGTCAATAATGATGTTGATGCGTGGATGGAGCGTGCTTGGCGTTTTGCACCGTTCCTTGAAATATTTAATGTAACAGGGCAACCAGCCATGTCGGTCCCGTTGCATATTGACCAAGTGGGGTTGCCAGTAGGGATGCATTTTGTAGCATCGGTGGGTAATGATGCCGGCCTGCTGCAATTAGCTCGACAACTTGAATTGGCTGCGCCGTGGAAAAACCGTGTTCCACCTAAGTTTAACTAGATCCGTTTAGAGGTAACAAACCGTGGGCTATAAACGCTTCGCCATTACCGACAAAATATCCCTAGTTCAAGAAACCGGTGTTGCTAATTTTATGCGCTGCAACATTTGGCATGTTGCTGGGCGAGAATACGATTTAGTCATCGATACTGGCATGGGTTTGGACTCATTAAAGCAATGGGTAATGCAGCACACCGATCGTCCAATCAAAGCGATCGTCACACATTCTCATTTTGACCACTCTGGTTGCCTGCACGAATTTGATGAGCGTATGGGGCATAGGTTAGAAAGTGAGATATTGGCAAGCCCTGAAAATGAAACTGTGTGCTATGCAGGCGATTGGCCGCAGATAGCTATTGTCGATCCAAAGCAACATCCGGATTATTCGCCCGAAACCTATGTAATTAAGCCAGCGCCTTTAACCGCGTATCTAGATGAAGGCGATGTGATTGACCTAGGTGATGCCGCTTATCAAGTGTTGCATTTACCAGGGCATTCACCCGGTTCGATAGGTTTATTTGATGTCAAGAAAAAAGTGCTATTTTCGGGTGATGCCTTATACGACGGGGAGTTACTGGATTCGCTTTACCATTCTGATCAAGCTATTTATGTACAAACCCTTGAACGTATTTTGACTCTAGGTGTGGAGGTGTTTCATGCGGGTCATTACCCCTCGTTTGGAGCTGTTCGAATGAAGGAGCTGATTGATTCCTATAAGTCGGGCAATAACAGTTTGGGCGATATCACTCAGTGGTATGACGACAACCGTGATGCGATGGGTGACATGTTTGTCGACCAGGATTGGACCCAATCAGTTGCAATGACTACCCAACGCCGCTAATTTTCATTATTATGCCACTTAGTTTCAATCTCAAACCGGTCAGCCGCTATGCCTAAGTTTTTAACCGCCAGTCAAATCAGTGAGTACGAGGAGACGGGTTTCCTAAGCCCGATTACTGTGATGACCGAGCATGAAGCGGGCGAATATAGAGCACGATTTGAAGAAGCCGAAGCGGCTTATCCAGATGATGTTCACGGAGAGAACCGCAACAACGCGCACCTTACACTGACGTGTTTAGATGAGCTTGCTTTTCATCCAATCATATTGGATGTAGTTGAAGATCTGCTCGGTGCTGATTTTTCGTTATGGGCAAGCGTGCTATTTATTAAAGAACCACAATCGAGTGGCTTTGTTAGCTGGCATCAAGATGCCACCTATATGGGAATGAACAACAATACCTTTTTGTCCCCTTGGATTGCGTTATCGCCAAGTAATTTAGAAACTGGTTGCATGAGTATGATCCCCGGGAGTCATCATCAGCATATTGTGTCTCACGAGGATACCTACGGTGAGGACAACATTCTTACCCGTGGTCAACGCGTGAATGATGTGGATGAATCCAAGGCCGTGAATTTGATTTTAGAGCCCGGGCAGATGTCAGTCCATCATTGCGAACTTATCCATGGTTCGCAACCGAACAAAAGTAACGACCGACGCATCGGCTTTGCGTTGCAATCTTATGCACGCCATGATGTGGTACAAACGATCGGACAAAACCAGTGGCAGCATTGCCGCGGCAAGCCACGTGAAGATGCCGACTTAAGATTACTCAATCGGCCACGCTACGATATGGATCCGATTAGTGTTGCTGACCGCGAAGCATCTAAAGCGAACTACGCCGATATTTTATATAAGGGCGCAGCTCAAAGGCGCGCATACTAGTTCGCATCTGTCCCAGCTAACAAAGACGCATTACCACCTGAGGCTGTGGTGTCTACGCAGACATGGCGCTCAATGACGCAGCGATCCGCCATGTCACGCTCGGTGATGAGTGGTATTAGCGGGCCATCGCGTTTTGCTAGAGCAATGCGTGCTAGTTTCATATCTGCATCGTTACCCCACAGCGCTACCGCATCGATACCCTCAAGCGTGGTGAGTGCTTCTCTTTCTAAATAGCCTGCGATTGAGTCTATACCGGTAGCATCCCAGCAAACGATTAGCGCGGAGCAACCGTGCGCAGAGGCTATTGCGGCTTGCTTGCTAGCGTTGGCAATCGTTGGGCCTAAACAAAGAACCGTGCCGCGCGGATACAACGATAGTCGATTAGACTCACCAGTCGGGCCAGGCAAGCTAAGGGTTTGCAAGGCGATCCGATCAGGCTTGCCTAAGGCGTTAATCGCATGCTGTACATCCGATACGGATGCGATTGTATCGGTAACCGCGGGTGTGCCAGGTTGCTTAGGTTCTCTTGTAAAACGTTTTACATAGTGAGGCCCACCCGCTTTAGGGCCAGTACCCGATAATCCTTCGCCTCCAAACGGTTGTGAGCCCACAATGGCGCCAATCTGATTACGGTTAATATAAAGGTTACCAGTGTTTAACCGTGAGGTTAACAACTCAACCCTGTCGTCAATACGGGAGTGTAAGCCAAAAGTAAGGCCATAACCGCTGTCGTTAATATCGTCAATGATCATGTTGAGCTCATCTGATTTAAACGTAGCAAGGTGCAGTACAGGGCCAAATATCTCTTCCTGCATATCCTTCATACCGTTAACGGCAACAACAGTGGGTGCTATGAATAATCCTGATTGAGGTGTTGGCAATTCTTTAAGTATCTTGCCAGATTCCCTCGCAGCATTGAGGTGTTGAGCGATGCCTTTCCGAGCTGATTCATTAATGATCGGACCAACATCCGTTTCTAACTGCCATGGGTCTCCCACGTTTAGCTCATCCATTGCACCAAAGAGTTTTTCTTTAAACGGCTCGGCAATATCTTCCTGAATATATAACAGGCGAAGCGCTGAACAACGTTGGCCAGCGGATTGAAATGCAGATGCAACGATGTCTTTGATAGCTTGTTCGGGTAGGGCAGTCGAGTCAACAATCATCGCATTGATACCGCCTGTTTCTGCAATCAATGGCGCTGTTGGGCTAATGTGCTCTGCCATATTGCGGTTAATGTTGAACGCAGTATTGGTAGAGCCAGTAAAGCAGATACCTTTTATTATAGGGCTCGACGTTAGTGCCTCACCAACTACTGATCCACGCCCGGGTAGCAGTTGTAATACTGCTGGTGGTACGCCAGCTTCATGCAACAAGCGCACGGCCAAGTAGGAAATAATAGGAGTAGGGTCGGCAGGTTTGGCAATAACACCATTGCCAGCTGCAAGCGCTGCCGAAATTTGCCCGGTGAATATCGCTAAGGGGAAGTTCCAAGGCGAAATACACGCAACGATGCCGCGTGCCTGTCGATCATCATCCACTTTTTGGCAAGCGTAGTATCGTAAAAAATCGACAGCTTCGCGTAATTCGGCTACAGCATCCATAGCTGTTTTGCCTGCCTCTCTTGCCAAGATGGCAAATATTTCTGTTGAGTGCTTCTCGTATAGATCAGCGGCTTTTTCAAGGATGGTTGAGCGTTGTGTGGCGGTTGCGGTATCCCATGCCGTGGCAGCCCCTAATGCTGCATTAGCGTCTTCGGTGGTTGCACCAATGACACTGCCAACAATATCAGTTGAGTTAGCTGGGTTGAGGATGTTCTTTTTTGGTGTGCCGGTAAAACCATGGGCTGTTAAAGGTTCAACGTGCCATTGAATTGAGGCGTACTCGTTACGGTTTGATTCGATTTGATTCCATTCATCAACGTTGTGTAAATCCCAACCGGCAGAATTGATACGATTGGGGAAATACAATTGAGGAGGTTTGGCGATTGCCTTGTTAGCTGCATCCAAACTGGGTAGCACAACTGCGAATGGGTCCTCGGCCATTGCGCTAGCGGGGATAGATTCGTCTACTAGCTGATTAACAAACGATGAGTTAGCGCCATTTTCAAGTAAACGTCTCACCAAATAGGCTAGTAAATCAGTATGCGCACCAACGGGTGCATAGATTCTGCAGTGAGTTTTTTCTTCTTCAAGCACTGCGCGGTGCAATGCCTCTCCCATACCATGCAAGCGTTGAAACTCAAACGGCTGGTTATCGGAAGCCAGTTCTAGCACGGTGCTGATGGTGTGGGCGTTATGCGTTGCAAACTGTGGGTAGATGCGATCAGGCATGGCTAATAGTTTTTCAGCACAGACCATATAGCTGGTGTCGGTTGCAGCTTTACTGGTGTAAACAGGGTAGTCGGGTAAGCCTTCTACTTGCGCGCGCTTTATTTCACTATCCCAATAGGCCCCTTTAACAAGACGAACCATAATCTTACGATCATGTTGTTCTGCTAAGGCATATAGCCAATCAATCACGGCACTGGATCGCTTACCGTAAGCTTGTACAACGACACCAAAACCATCCCAGCCTGCAAGTGTCGGGCTTGCCAATACTGCTTCAATAATGTCCAGAGAAATTTCTAATCGTTCGGATTCTTCAGCATCGATGTTGAGACCCATGTTGGCTTCTTTGGCCATCATGGCTAACGATAGAGTGCTATCCACGAGTTCTGTCATGACGCGCTTTGATTGGGCAAACTCATAACGTGGGTGCAGTGCTGATAGCTTGATTGAAATGCCGGGGTTGCTGCGAATATCGTTAGACGTGGCCAGAGCTGCAAGTGTTTTGATTGAATCTTGATAAGCGTTAAAAAAATGAGTAGCATCAGTTGCTGTTAAGGCGGCCTCTCCCAGCATGTCGTACGAATAGGTATATCCTTTATCTTCCATTCCACGTGCACGCTTGGTGGCGTCCTCGATAGTTTCGCCTAGTACAAATTGATTACCCATCTCTTTAATGGCACGAGTAACGGCAACGCGAATAACCGGCTCGCCTAAGCGACGTACAGCGCCGCGTAACACTGACGTTACGGCAGAGGAGTGTTCATCATTGAGTACCTTGCCGGTCAGCATTAACGCCCAGGTGGACGCGTTGACTAATGACGAAGAGGATTGACCTAAATGGTCACCCCAGCTTGACGGCGCTATTTTGTCTTCGATCAATTGATCGATTGTGTCGGCGTCGGGCACACGTAGCAAAGCCTCGGCTAAGCACATTAGCGCGATTCCTTCATCGGACGATAAGCCGTACTCAGCTAGGAACTCTTCCATCAACCCCGGCTGATCATCTGCTCGAACTGACTCAACCAAGGCCTCGGCGCGTTTAGAAATACTAGCCCGTGTGGCTTCCGAGATGCTAGAGCTTTCCAATAAGTCCTTGATTAAACCGGCTTCGCCGGCTGAATGCAGGGATCTGATGCTAGCTCGCAGTGTGTCGAGGTTCGGCATAGGGTTATTCCGTGATTAGTTTTGAGTGTTTTAGCATTAATTTAAGAGTGTGATGGCCTGTTTTAAGGCAAAATAACAGTCGATAACCCTTTTAATAATTTTAAAAACAGGAATAAGTATGGCTAATATGCCTGTAAATAGTCAATTAGATGCTTTTGATAGGCAGATCTTATCTGAGCTGTCTAGAGAAGGTAGATTGCCCGTGACCGAATTGGCAAGTCGCGTCGGTTTAACCAAGAGCCCTTGTCAGGCTAGATTGAAAAGGTTGCAGCGCGATGGTTTTATTAAGGGCTTTATTGCCATTCTTGATTCTGAAAAAATGGGCGTTGAACATGTCTCGTTTACCGAAGTAAAACTATCAGATACTCGAGAGCAAGCGCTGGCGGCATTTAACGCCGCTGTGTTAAAGATCGAAGAAATAGAGCAGTGTCATATGATCGCCGGATCGTTTGATTATTTACTCAAGGTACGTACCAGTGATATTGCAAGCTATCGCTTAGTGTTGGGTGAGAAGATTTCGCAATTACCTCATGTAGCAAACACGTCCAGCTTTATTGCGATGCAGGCCATTAAAGATACCAACACGCGCGGTATATTAAACTGAAATAATCGCACGCTTGTTGCGCATACCTGACATTGCATTTAAAACGATTGCGCCAACGATGGCAGCTCCACCAATTAGTACACTGGCATTAGGTACTTCGTTTAAAATCAGCCAGGCCCAAACGGGAGCGAGGATGATCTCCGTCATACAAAGTAATGAAAGTTCTGCAGCCGGTACAACCTTTGAACCCATAGAGCAAAGGACCATCCCAACGCCGAGTATAAAAGCACCCAAGCATAAGCCTAGAATAACTTCGTAAACCGGTATAGCAAAGCCCGCCTTAGTTATTACACACATTAATGCCGCCACAAATACAGAGAAAGTGGCTCCAAGAAACACTACGGGTAGGCTGTCTTTGGTTTTGTTCGCTCTAAGTGAAACAACAAATACGGCAAAACCAATGGCTGATAAAAGCGCTAAGAAATCACCAAGCCAATTGCCTGTTGTATAGCTTTCAAACACCATGATAGACGTGCCGAACATTGCGATCGCTAGCGCAATAATGGTAAAGGGGCGGATCGTCTCATGCAGTATTAACTTGCTCAGTACTGCGGCAAAGAAAGGAGCAGTTGCAAATAGAAACGCTGCGTTTGCGATGGTGGTCATGCGTAAAGCCGAGATGGCGCAGGCATAGGCAACTACGAGCCCTAGAGCGCCAAATACAGCGGTATGGCCAGTAGCTTTTATGGCAGCATTGGGTGAGCCTTTGGATGTTTTAGCGATTAACAGATAAACCAAAGGCAACACGCCTAAAGATCGGTAAAATAGAATTTGCCACACGTTTGCATAATTAAACTCGCGCACACCAATAGGCACGAAAGACCAAAAAAGCCCAGCGAGCATGATCGTAATAACGCCTTGCCTGTATGAGATAGTCATGCACTCAGTGTGCAGGCAAAAGGAAGGAGATCGCTATCCAAATAGCGACGCTAATAATTAATATAAGTAAACAATGATACCAATTGACCCAATTAAGACGCTGGTGTGTCAAGTTGACGTAGGTAGAACACGTAGCGCGGCAGATCGTAATGAACATTTGTTAGATCTGCAGCAACGCGTATCTTCACAGCTTCAGGCCCAAGCTGCAAATCTTGTCGTGCTACCTGAGCTTGTCAGCATGGAGTATTCAATCGATGCGTTTGCTTGCTTGAGTGAATTGGCTGAGCCGTTGCATGGCGCATCGTTTGAAACATGGCGCCAAGTAAGCCAACACCATCAATGCTACATCGCCTATAGCTTTGCTTTACAAACTGACGACGGTGCTTGCCATATCGCATCCGCGATGGTGAATCCTGCGGGAAATTTGCTAGGCGTTTACTGCAAACAATACTTAGCTCAGTTTGGCGCATCCTCAGAAAAGCAATTCTTTAAGGCTGGCAGTGAGCTATTGGTGCTTGATGTTATGGGTTATAAAATTGCGCCAATCATATGTGCCGATATTCGGTTTCCGGAGCTGGCGAGGGCATTAACGGTTAATCATGGCGTCGATATCATTCTGCATCAAGGTGCTTACGCAAGAGACAGCACCTTTTTTAGTTGGCATAGTTTTGCGTGTACCCGGGCGCTAGAAAACCAGGTTTATTTAGTCAGCGTGAATAGAGCAGGTGCTGATTACGGGCAGTCGATTATTGTGCCGCCTTGGGTCGATGAAAATCACCCAACAATGCAGCTTAATGATCATGATGAACACTTTGCCTACATGAAAATGGACGAAGGCACAATAGCCGCGGCTCGGGCCCAATACCCCTTCTTAGCGGACAGAAAGGACCACATTTAGAGGCACTTTTGAACTCAACGACGATAGTGTGCTGATAAGTGCTAAACGCACCTTGCAATCTAAGTCCTCAACGGGCAATCTCAGGTAGCAAATTATTGATTTCCGGAGAGAGAACAATGTTCAAGAAAACGACCTTGCTGTTGGCTATACCGATGGCATTTGTGGCTAGCCTGAGCACGCCTGCTACCGCAGCAGAAAAGCTCACTTACTATTGCAGTGCGCAAGAAGACTGGTGCCAGCTCATGGCAACGGGTTTTGAAGAGGCCACTGGGATTAAAGTTAGCATGACGCGTAAGAGCTCAGGTGAGACTCTTGCCCAAATTAAAGCTGAAGCGAGCAACCCCAAAGGTGATATTTGGTGGGGCGGTACAGGGGATCCACATCTACAAGCTGCTGAAGAAGGCTTGGGTGATGAGTACATGTCTCCACTGCGTGGCGAGCAAAACGATTGGGCGATTAAACAAGCTGAATCTGCCGGTAACCAAACTATTGGTATTTACTCGGGTGCGCTAGGTTATGGCTACAACGAAGAAGTACTAAAGGCAAACAACTTGCCTGTGCCAGCCTGTTGGGCTGACCTACTAAAGCCAGAGTATAAAGGGCATGTGCAGATGGCTAACCCTAATTCATCGGGTACGGCTTACACCACGCTCGCCACCATCGTTCAGTTATTTGGTGAAGACGAAGGCTTTGAGTTTATGAAAGGCCTGCATAAAAACATCAACCAATACACCAAATCAGGCTCTGCACCGATCAAGGCTGCGGCTCGTGGTGAGAACACAATCGGTATTGTGTTTATGCATGATGCAGTAAAGCAAGCCGCATCTGGTTTCCCAATTAAGGTGGTTGCCCCTTGTGAAGGAACAGGCTACGAAATTGGTGGTATGACCATCATCAAAGGTGGCCGTAATCCAGAAAACGCGCGTAAGTTTTACGATTGGGCATTGTCTGCCGACGTGCAATCACGTTCACTTGAAGTCAAAGCATTCCAAGTTATGTCAAACAAGTCTGCACAAAGCTCACCAATGGCACCTGATCTTTCTAGCATCAAGTTAATCGACTACGATTTCGCTAAATACGGTTCATCTGCTGAGCGTAAGCGTTTACTGAAAAAGTGGGACGACGAAGTATCGGTACTACCTCAATAATCAGACTTACTAGGTTTAACAGTATTGTTTGATAAGTAGGCGAGCGCGACGTGAATAGAACTGTCGGCATGTGGCTGATAATCGGCTTGATCGGTTATTGTTTATTGCCGTGGTACGTATTGGAAGATGGGTTTTGGAGTTTCGAATGGTTGTTCGACGGCTACCCATTTGACACAGACTACGCACCCGCGCTCTTTTTAATTACGCAAGGGGAGAAGCTTTGGCTCTCCCCGTTACTCCTACCCTTACTACTCCCGCTAGTTAGTTCTTTATTTGCTCATAACCCTAAACAGCGAGCCAACGTGCTAATCGTGGCAGGCGTAGCAGGCTTAGCATGGCTTGCTATACAGGGCTTAGGCATAGGTTTAAGAGGCTGGAACTTTGAAACGCTTACCCAGTTATTTGGTGAACTCGACGATCGCCAATTTGGCATTGGGTTTGGTGGGCTATTTTTAACCGCCACCTTTCTGTTTTACCTCACTACCGGTGTAGCAGGGCGTGGCGCTGTTAATGGCGACGTGTTTGTGGTTGGCTCGATTGGTTTGATAATCGCCATGGTTGGCGTGTTTATTTTTTTCCCCATTGTGCAAATGTTGTCGAGTGCTGTTAGAGACAACGACGGTGTGTATTCCTTAAGTGTATTTACCGCTAAGTTTTTTGAAAATAAGATTTGGGGCCTGGGTTGTGTCTCAGGCGGCACACGTTGCGGCGTAGCGTGGAACTCATTGTTTTTAGCTGTGCTCGTTGGGTTCTCAACAACCCTATTGGGGTTAGTCTTTGCTCTGGTTGCAACCCGTAGTGGTTTTAAGCGTGGCAACTTGTTACGGGCCCTTACGGTACTCCCGATCATTACGCCGCCGTTTGTTATCGGCTTAGCCATAATCTTGTTGTTTGGTTTGTCAGGTTCGGTGAC
>CALJAA010000046.1 GCA_938028465.1 uncultured Granulosicoccaceae bacterium
GTGGATGAAGGGCCAGATTTCAGTACGGTGCGAATGGGCTTGTTTGGTTTGGATAAGTTGAATGATATCGATGGCACGGTAAAACGGTTGGAAGATGTTGTGAGCAAGGTATTAGCCGAAGGCTAGACTTGGCATGCAGCAACCTGTCATCCCCGCGAAGGCGGGGATGACAGGCTTCGCGGGGATGACTAGTACCGTGGATGATAGGCCTAATATGACGCAACCAGCACGCCTTTCCGCGGCCTTTACCTCTAAAATACTAGCCATGTGAACAATGCCCTGGGGGGCAATACAATGGCTGAAGTATCTAATAATCTCATCGGTGGCCAATGGGTGGCCGGTGCAAGTAGCGTCGAAAATCGAAATCCATCTGATCTGTCCGATGTTGTTGGCGTTTATGCACAAGCCGAACAATCGCAGTTAAATGATGCCGTTAGTGCCGCACGCGCTGTCATGCCGGCATGGCGAGCGGTGGGTTTAGAAGCTCGTCAAACGATGCTCGATACGATTGGCCGTGAGTTAATGGCACGTGCTGAAGAGCTAGGTACATTGCTTAGCCGTGAAGAAGGAAAGCCAGTTGCAGAAGGCAAGGGTGAGGTTTATCGTGCCGGTCAATTCTTCACTTACTACGCTGCTGAAGTACTTCGCCAACTAGGTGAAAACGCTGACTCTACTCGCCCTAACATAGAAATCGATGTGCGCCGCGAGCCAATGGGTGTGGTGGCAGTGATATCGCCATGGAACTTCCCGACTGCAACGGCTAGTTGGAAAATTGCACCGGCACTTGCTTATGGCAATGCTGTTATCTGGAAGCCAGCTAATCAAACACCTGCTTCTGCCTGGGCGCTTGCAGAAATCATCGCACGGGCAGGTTTGCCGGATGGTGCCTTTCAGTTGCTTATGGGGAGCGGATCAAGCATCGGTAATTCATTGGTTGAACACAAAGGTATTGACGCAGTGACTTTCACGGGCTCATACGAAGTAGGGCGACAAGTCGCGATTGCCGCAGCCGGTAACCTTACTAAAGTGCAGCTCGAGCTAGGTTCTAAAAACGCACTTGTCGTGATGGATGATGCTGACGTTGATTTAGCGGTTGCAGCTGCAACGGCCGGTGGTTACTCTGGCTCTGGCCAAAAGTGTACAGCGTCTTCTCGCTTGTTAGTACATTCAGCTGTTCATGATGAATTTGTTGAAAAACTCAATAAATCAGTAGCTGCTTTAAAGGTTGGCCACGCGTTAGAGGCAGGCACACAGCTCGGACCGATTGTTAGTGAATCTCAATTAAATGAGAACTTGGCTTGGATTGAAAAGGCGCGTACAGAAGGCGCTGATGTTGTTGGCGGAGAGCGCTTACAGCTGGAGCACGATGGTTATTACATGTCACCCGCTGTGATTACTAATACCACTAACTCGATGCAGCTAAACCGTGATGAATTGTTTGCCCCCATTGCTGCGGTGCAAAAAATTGATTCGTATGAGCAAGGCTTGGCGACTGCTAACGATACCGACTATGGTTTGGTAGCGGGCATATTCACGCGTTCTCTAGCACGTGCAACACACTTTAGGCGTCATGCTGAAACGGGTTGCGTTATGGTTAACTTACCAACGGCGGGTACTGACTACCATGTGCCGTTTGGTGGGCGTAAAAACTCTAGCTCTGGGCCGCGCGAGCAGGGTAGAGGTGCAGCAGAATTTTATACGCAAATGAAAACGGCTTACTCGCTTTCAGGTGATCCTGAGTAAGGCTGAACAAATTCGCTTAGCCAGCGTAACGGGAGTAGATTGTGTCAGTACTGATCGATAATTTACAGTATGCCAATTGGTCTGAAAAGATATTCAGGCAGATGCGTGAAGGTGGAATGCACGCTGTGCATGTGACGATCGCGTATCACGAAGTGTTTCGCGAAATGGTGCTGAATGTTGAACAGTGGAACCGTTGGTTTGAGCAATACCCTGATCTGATTTTTATGGGGCGCACCCATGAAGATGTTGATAAAGCCGTAGCTGAAAACCGCACTGCGATATTCTTTGGTTTTCAAAATCCATCGCCGATCGAAGATGATATTGGTTTAATCGAAGTGTGTCATACCTTGGGTTGTCGTTTTATGCAGCTCACGTATAACAATCAATCGTTGTTAGCAACGGGTTGCTATGAAGAGGTTGATACTGGTGTTACGCGTTTTGGTAAGCAAGCGATTGCTGAGATGAATCGAGTTGGTATGGTGGTCGACATGAGCCACTCGGCTGATTTATCCACGCTGCAAGCAATAGAGTTATCGAGTCGGCCTATCGCCATTACTCACGCTAATTTGTACGACTGGCATCCAGCGCTACGTAACAAGAAATCTGATGTTGTATCAGCCTTAACCCAAGCAGGCGGCATGATGGGCTTCTCTATCTATCCGCACCACCTTAAAGGCGGTACTGAGTGCGAGCTTAGTAGTTTTTGTCAGATGATTGCAGATGCAGCGGAGCGCTATGGTGTAGAGCATTTTGGTATTGGCTCAGACCTATGTCAGGATCAACCCGATAGCATCGTGACCTGGATGCGCAACGGGCGTTGGTCAAAACAAACTGATTACGGCGAAGGCTCAGCTGCCGATCCAGGCTTCCCGCCTCACCCTAAATGGTTTGAAGACAACCGGCACTTTGCTGGCTTAGCGGAGGGTTTATCTGATATTGGTTTTAATAAAACGGAAGTGGGGCAGCTAATGGGTGAGAATTGGTTGCGGTTTTATAAGGATTCTTTTTCGCCGGTTTAGGCGGCATCTTTGCGTGCTTCGATTGTCATCCCCGCCTTCGCGGGGATGACAGGGGAACGGGGATGACTCCGCCTACAACTTTATCGACGTACAGGGCAAATCGCCTGAGCAACCACTTCACCTGAAAAAGTGGGCACCGTACACTTGTAACTTCTTGACGAGATAAAGGCGTCAGCTTCTACAATATCCGACGTAGAGCAAGCTCCGCCTGACATGAAGTCAATACTTCGGGTAAAGCCAAATTGCGTAACATGCTGGTTCGGGCAAACGGCAATACATGACTCGCCGGGGCCTACGTTTTTACAAGTTTTGTATACCAAAACCACGGGGAATCTGTAGTCGTAACTGACCGATTCGTCGGCATTGTCGGGTGTATATTCAACGGATTCTGGATAATCGGAGCCGAAATCGCCTGAATCATTAAACGCCACCACTCGGTATGTGCCAGCTTCGCGAAGCGTATAGCTTTGTGCGTCTCTGACCGTATCGTAGTATCTGAAGTTAAACAAGATGTTGTAACCGGTAGCACCTTCTTGTGCATCCCAGCTAAGTAATTGCCCATCGATTTGGACATTTTCAACATCAGGGAGTAGGTCTGCACGAGCGGTTGAAAATAAAAATGCGATGCTTAGCAGCATCAATACTGAGATCTGTCGCATGGGAGTTGCCTCTTTAATAATCAGAGGCTTAGTCTAGTAAAGATAACGAGGCCCAGGGTCGGGGAAATTACCGATAAGGGTTGGGCCTCGCAGATTTTACGTTTAGCCAAGATCAGGCATCGAAACGATATTAAAACCGCCATCAACATAGATGATCTGGCCCGTGATGCCACCACCCATAGGGGAGCACAAAAAGGCGGCAGTATCGCCAACTTGTTCAATGGTGGTGTTTTCTCTTAAAGGTGCAACGGATGCAACATGGCCTAGTAGTTTTTTGAAATCACCGATACCCGCAGCGGCTAATGTTTTGATAGGGCCTGCAGAAATCGCATTCACTCTAACGCCATCTGGGCCAAGTGCATGCGCCATAAAACGCGTGTTGGCTTCGAGTGATGCCTTGGCTAAACCCATAACGTTGTAGTTCGGCATGGCGCGAACAGCCCCGAGGTAAGATAACGTTAACAGGGCCGCGCCCGTATTAAGCATGGGGCGAGCAGCTTTCGCAAGTGCTGCGAAACTATAAGAGCTCACATCATGGGCTACGCGAAATGATTCTCTATCAACGGCTTTAAGGTAATCACCATCAAGCGCTTCGCGTGGTGCAAAAGCTACGGCGTGTACAAAGCCATCAAACTTGTCCCAAGTTTCGCCTAGGGTTTTATACATCGCGTCGATCTCTTCATCGCTTGATACATCGCACGGCATAACGATCGTGGAGCCACATTCTTCAGCGAACCCGATAACTCGATCTTTTAAGCGATCATTTTGATAGGTGAAGGCTAGGCTTGCGCCTTCACGATGCATAGATTGGGCTATGCCCCAGGCGATTGAGCGTTTACTTGCTACGCCAACAATCAAAATACGTTTTCCGTCAAGCATTCCCATGATGTTCTCCACTGAGTAGCAGTTGTTCAAACAGGTTTTCGAAAATGGCTGTGAGGCTGTTTAAGTCTTCACAGTTAGTATGTTCGTTTATCTGATGAATGGTAGCGTTGGTTGGGCCAAATTCAATAACCTGTTTACACACGGGTGCAATAAAGCGTCCGTCCGATGTGCCGCCGCCAGTATTGAGCCCAGCTGTTTTTCCCGTAACCGCCTTGATGGCTTGCTGCATTGATTGAGTGAGCGAGCCTGGTTCAGTGATAAAGGGTTGGGCGCTGTCCTTCCATTGCAAGGTAAATTTTAACTCGTGTTTTGCGATGAGTTTTTCGATCGTGCTTTTAATATGCGTTGCAGGTGACGCTGGGCTATAACGCAGATTGAGCTCGATGTGAAAATCACTCGGAATAACGTTAGTTGCACCGGTACCTGCATTGGCATTCGATAGTTGTAGTGTAGTGGGGGGGAAATTGGCATCACCTTCATCCCACTTTACTTCAATTAGTTCGTTTAAAAACGGTAGTGCGCGATGCACAGGGTTATCCGCTAAATGTGGGTAAGCCACATGACCCTGCGTGCCATGAATAGTTAACGACAACCCGAGCGACCCGCGCCGACCGTTTTTAATAAAATCGCCAAGTTCGTTAGTGCTGGTGGGTTCTCCCACTACGCAGTAGTCTATCGTTTCGCCTCGAGCTTGCAGAGTGTTAATGACTTTAACCGTGCCATCTATCGCAGGGCCTTCTTCATCACTCGTGATCAACATAGCCAAGGAGCCTTTCATGTCTTGTGCGTGCTGCATGGCAAAATTTTCGCAGGCAACAACCGCTGCGGCAACTGAGCCCTTCATATCGGCTGCGCCGCGACCCATGATGTTGCCATCCACTAACTTGGCTGAGAAAGGAGGGTGCGTCCACTGGGCTTCATCACCGGTGGGAACAACATCGGTGTGACCGGCATAGACCACAAGTGGTGCAGTATCGCCAAGCCGTATCCAAAGGTTGCTCACATCACCAAAAGGCATGTGCTCAACTTTAAAACCCACTTTGCTTAGCCGGTCCGCGATGAGCTGTTGGCAACCTTCATCAAGCGGGGTAACCGACGGACGCGAAATAAGTTGCTGGGCAAGTTCTATGGTGGGGCTTTGGCTGCCGCTAGTGGTCAATGTTGCTTACTCATTTATTAGTGACGATCTATTGGTTACGATTGTTCGTTTACGCTGCTGTAAATAGCCGCTTAATCAATATTATCTAGTACTGTTGCTGTGATTAACTTGCGTTGCTCTAAATCGTCTATTTCCTGACCATTTTCGTCGAGAACAAAAAAGACGTTTTCTAGTTTTTCGCCCAATGTGTTGATCATAGCCGACTGTACGCTAACACCGCAGGCCAAAAACGCTCTGGCGATAGCTGCCAGTATACCCGGCCTATCGGTTGTCGAGATACGGATTTGTGTAAACGCACCGTCATGAATGACAAACCGAATTCGAGTCGCTATTTGGAAGTGCTGTATTAGCCGAGACCCCTTAGCTGTTGCAACTTCTGGTAATTGTTCTGGCGTAGCGAGGCAGGATAGCAGGGTGTCATGGATTTGTTCGATACGGGCCTTGTCCTCGATAATCCTACCGTCGTTGCTTAATACGTAAAATGTGTCTAAGGCAAACCCATCTGCGGTAGTGTTGATAGATGCCGACTGGATATCCAATTGCAGTTGTCCAAGTACTGAAATAATTAAGGCGAATAGAGCTTTGTGATCTCGCGTGTAAATCAAGATCTCATTCGCGCCGCGCGATACGCTATGGCGTAGGTGTACATTGGGTTTGTCTTTGTTTGCTTGCTGTAAAATAAACAATGAATGCCGAGCGATCTCCGCTTCTTGATTTTGGCGAAAATAGTCTTCGTCTAATTGATTCCAAAATTCAGTGAGTTCGGCTTCGTCTATTTTAGTGTCAGCCAACATCGCCCGTGTATGAGCTTTACGATTGTCTATAGCGTCAGTGGCGTCGGGTGCATTGCTTATACCTTGTCGTAACAACACAGCTGTTGATTGATACAAGCTATGTAACAAACTTTCTTTAAACGAATTCCACAACTCGGGGTTTGTTGCGCGGATATCGGCAACGGTTAGTAGATACAAATGATTGAGCCGATCAATACTGCCAACCAATTCAGCAAACTCACGAACGACATCAGGGTCAGTGATGTCTTTGCGTTGCGATGTGTTTGACATGGCTAAATGCTCTCGCACTATCCAGCTGATGAGTTCTGCATCGTCAGTATGCATATTGTGCGCTTCACAAAATTTCTGCGCATCCTCAGCACCTAGTACGCTGTGATCACCGCCGCGTCCTTTTGCGATATCGTGAAATAGGGCGGCCAAATATAAATCTTCTGGGCTGTCGATTTGTTGCATAACAAAGGTGCAATGCGGCCATTCGTCCGCAAACTCTTCTAGTGCAAAGCGGCGCAAGTTACGGATAACCCCTAGTGTGTGTTCATCGACGGTGTAGATATGAAATAAATCATATTGCATGCGACCAACGATCTCATCAAATGCTGGCAGGTAGGCTGCCATAACGCCGTAGACGTTCATCAATCTAATTTTGCGCGTTAGCTTGTTTGGGTTGCTAAATATTTGCAAGAACAACTGTTGGATATGCGTGTCGCTGCGAAAGCGATCATTGATCAGCGGTAGGTGAGCGCGAATTTGGCGTACCGTGTTTGAGCGTACCTTGAGTGCTGAAGGCGTATTGCCAAACACCAGAAACACTTCAAGCAACGCTGCAGGGTAATGCACAAAAACATCATCATGCGTTGTTTCTAAAAAACCATTACGCACTTGAAATCGAGGGTTAATTATCTCGGGTTCGGTTGCAGCAGTGACGCCTGATATCACGCCACCAATGCCTTGAAGTAATATGTCAGTTAGTCGCTGCAAAGCCATGACGCTTCTGTAAAAGCGTTGCATAAGCTCCTCTATGCTGCGGTTTTGCTCATCATCGGTATAGCCAAATGCATGTGCAATGTCGCGTTGATAGTCAAACAGTAGTCTGTCTTCACAGCGTTGTGCAAAGTGATGTAGTAAATAACGAATACGCCATAGTAGGTGAGTGCCTTCGATAAGGATGTCGTATTCGTCTTGCGTCAGTAAATCCAGCTTGACTAAATCGCTAAGTTTGCGGGTGCCAAATTGTCGTTGGCATACCCACGAAATAGTTTGTATATCGCGCATGCCTCCTTGGCTTTCTTTGACGTTAGGTTCTAGGCGGTACGCATTTGAATGAAATCGTTCGCGGCGTTGCTCTTGTTCTTCAAACTTCGCGGCAAAAAATTCATCCGATGGCCACATGTTGTTTGTGGAAATGCGAGCGTGCATCGCTTCAAACATGTTTTCATCACCACAAAGTAGTCGAGACTCCATCAGATTGGTGACGACGGTGATGTCTGCCCGTGCTTGCACTTCGCAATCATCCACTGAGCGAACGCTTTGGCCGATATCAAGGCCTAGGTCCCATAGCCGGGTTAGCCAATCCGCCAGAGCTGCTTGCGTATCGCTATCCAAGTTTGTTGGTACAAGGATGCTTATGTCGATATCTGAGGCCGGGTGAAGTTCTCGACGGCCATAGCCGCCAACAGCCACTAAGGACAAATTGTCGAAGGGCTGCTGAAGCCACAGGTGGCGTAGCAATCGATCGATTAGATCGGTTTGCCATAGCAAGATATCCGTTACATCGGCACCAGCGACAAATTGCTCATGGATAGCAGCTCGCCCTAAGCTTAGAGCGGCTTTGCAACCAGCAGTCGAGCCATCGGCCTGCAGCTGCTGATCTATTGCATCAAAATTCAGAGCCTACAGCTCCCGACCTTCGGCAAGGGTCAGTAGTTCGTAGCCGGTTTCGGTTACCAATACGGTGTGTTCCCATTGCGCTGAGAGGCTGCGATCACGAGTGACTACTGTCCAGCCATCAGCCAAAACTCGAGTATGCCGTTTGCCTTGGTTGATCATCGGCTCAATTGTAAAGGTCATGCCTGCCTTAAGAGCTGGGCCTTTGCCTGGTTTGCCCACATGCAATATCTGCGGCTCTTCGTGAAACGATGAACCGATACCGTGGCCACAATATTCTTCCACCACAGAGTAGCGCTCGCCTTCGGCATATGTCTGAATGGCATGGCCAATATCCCCAAGTGTTGCGCCCGGTTTTACCACGTTGATGCCGCGAACCATTGATTCGTAAGCAGTTTCGCATAGTCGTTGAGCATGCGGAGCCGGCTGGCCGACGTAATACATGCGACTGGTATCGCCGAAATAACCGTCCTTGATCACCGTGACGTCAATATTGACGATATCGCCCTTTTTCAGAATTTTATCGCTAGGGATGCCGTGGCATATCTGCTGGTTGATCGAGGTACAGATCGACTTTGGGAAGCCCTTGTAGTTGAGTGGGGCCGGGATGCCTCCCTGAACGTCCACAATGTGCTGGTGGCAGATAGTGTTCAGCTCGTCTGTTGTGACGCCAGGCACCACGTGCTCCGTGATCAGATCGAGCACTTCACTGGCCATGAGGCTGGCAACGCGCATTTTGGCGATCTCTTCGGGGGTCTTAATCGAAAATTCCATGGTTTTTACTTAGGTGAAATCAGTCGGAAACCCGCATAGTGTACCGCGCTGGCCCCGATTGTGATATAAAGACGGGCTGTGTACAGCCACTTTAGTGAGCTGTGCAATTTCACACGCGAATCAACAAGGTTCGACCGGGTGCCCTAGCTTTGTATCTTAATGAATATATTAATGATTCGGGCGGGGTCTGTCGGAGCCGGTTCGCGGAGGCCTAACCCATACAAAGGAAAACAACATGGCTGATGTAACCATGCGCCAGATGCTAGAAGCTGGCGTGCATTTCGGGCACCAAACACGTTATTGGTCGCCAAAGATGGCACCGTATATCTATGGTGAACGCAACAATATTCATATCTTCAACCTTGAAAAGAGCCTGCCTGCGCTGAATGATGCGGCAAACTTTCTAGGTAAAATCGCGAGTAAGAACGGACGAGTACTGTTTGTTGGTACTAAGCGTGCGGCACGTGACCCAATCAAAGATGCGGCAGCAAGCTGCAACATGCCATATGTAAACCGTCGTTGGTCGGGTGGCATGATGACTAACTTCAAAACCGTTAAGGTTTCGGTTAAGCGTTTGCTTGAACTAGAAGCGATGATGGAAGACGGCAGCATGGAACGCCTAAGCAAGAAAGAAGCACTTGGCTTGCAACGCGAACATGAAAAGCTAGAGCGTGGCATGGGCGGCATCAAGCACATGGAGCGCCTTCCAGACGCACTATTTGTAATCGATGTTGGTCACGAAAGCATTGCCATTGCAGAAGCTAAAAAGCTAGGTATTCCAGTAGTTGCCGTTGTTGATAGCAATAGCAACCCTGACGGTGTTGATTACGTTGTACCAGGTAACGATGACGCAATTCGCGCAATTCAGTTGTATGCAGGTGCTATTGCAAAAGCGGTTGAAGATGGCAAGCGGGTTAGTAACACTGGGCATGCAGAAGAAGCTGCACCGGCTCCTGCTCCAGCAGCTGCGCCGGCTGAAGCTGCTGCAACTGATGCGACTGAAGCTGCAGAAGCTGAAGCAAAGACAGAAGCGGCGGCTGGCGAAAGCGGTGATGCCGCTAGCGAAACACCTGCTAGCTAAGCTAAGCAACAAACCCAAGCAATTTTTTACAGCGGCTATTTAGCCGCTGATTTACAGGAGACAAATGCGATGCAAATTTCTGCGTCCATGGTAAAAGAGCTTCGCGAGCGTACAGGCGCTGGCATGATGGAGTGCAAAAAAGCACTAACCGAAGCAAATGGTGATATGGAAGCTGCTATTGAGCAAATGCGTATTACCGGTTTAGCAAAAGCTGACAAGAAAGCGGGCAACACAGCAGCTGAAGGTATGGTTGTTATTCGAGTAACAGCTGACAAATATGCAATGGTTGAAATTAACAGTCAAACTGACTTTGCTGTTAAGTCTGACGATTTCATGGGCTTTGCTAATGCAGTATCCGATGCTGTACTTAATTCGCAGCCTGCGTCAGTTGATGCCATTAGCCTTGATGGCAAAGAGCTTGAAGCGGTACGTAAAGAACTTGTGGCTAAGATCGGCGAGAACATTCAAGTTCGACGTTTTGTTTGTGGTGATAGCACTGGCGGAACCATCTCTGAGTATTCACACGGTGGTGGACGCATCGGTGTTGTTTGCGAAATAGAAGGCGGCGATGCTGCTCTAGCAAAAGATATTTCTATGCACATTGCGGCAAGTAGCCCGGTATGCATCGATGAAACAGGCGTGCCCGCTGAGTTACTTGAAAAAGAGAAAGCTATTTTGGTTGCTGAAGCTGCTGAAAGTGGTAAGCCGCCTGAGATCGTTGAAAAAATGGTTGCCGGTCGAATCAAAAAGTATTTGGCTGATATCACTTTAGTGGGCCAGCCCTTTGTGAAAGATCCAGACCAAACCGTTGGTGATCTTTTAAAATCGGCAGGCGCAACAATTAAGGTTTTCCATCGTTTAGAAGTTGGTGAAGGTATCGAAAAGAAAGTAGAAAACTTTGCTGATGAGGTTATGGCTCAGGTGCGTAGCTCTGAGGATGACAAGGTCTAAGGCTAATATGCGGCTAGCATCAACAAGTTTGTAGTCGTTTAATAGTTAATAGCCGGGCAATGCCCGGCTTTTTTTTGGGTGAAACAGCATACGGAACAACAATGAAAAAATCGAAGCCAAAATTTAAACGCATCATGCTCAAGCTCAGCGGTGAAGCGTTAATGGGTGATATGGACTACGGCATCGACCCAACTTATATTCGCAAGCTGGCAGAAGATGTCAAAGCAGTTAGCGATGCAGGTGTTGAGGTCGCGATGGTGCTTGGCGGTGGTAATATCTTCCGTGGTGCAGGCTTAGCCGAAGGCGGAATGGATCGAGTAACGGGTGACCACATGGGTATGCTAGCCACGGTTATCAATTGCTTATCAATGCAGGATTCGCTGGAGAACCTTGGAGCCTATTGCCGGGTAATGTCAGCCTTGCCTATAAATGCAGTCTGTGAAGATTATATTCGTCGTAGAGCTGTGAGGCATCTAGAAAAAGGCCGAATCGTTTTATTTGCTGCGGGTACGGGTAATCCATTTTTTACAACCGATTCTGCAGCGAGTTTACGAGCTGTTGAGGTGGGTGCTAATTTAATGATCAAAGGTACTAAAGTGGACGGAATCTTCGATAAGGATCCGATGAAGCATGATGACGCGGTGAAATACGAGACAGTGACATTCGACGAAGCGATACAGAAAAAACTAGCAGTGATGGATACAACCGCATTGGTATTGTGTCGTGATAATGATCTTCCCGTTAAAGTATTCAATATGAATAATCAGGGTGATCTAATGCGGTTAGTAAACGGAGAGGGTGTTGGTACCACCGTTAACTAAGCATACGGGAACATAGCTTCAGAATTATTAAGCGTATAAATACAGTAGATAAAGAAAGCGAATAGAGAGAGTAAAGCATGATCAATGACATACTTAAAGACGGTGAAGCCCGTATGGGTAAGAGCGTTGACGCATTGGAAAGCGAACTTGGGAAAATGCGTACAGGCCGTGCACATCCAAGCTTGCTTGAGCACATCAAAGTTGATTACTACGGCTCCGAAACAGCTCTATCTCAGGTCGCGAATATCAATGCAGAAGATGCTCGCATGTTAACAGTTACCCCATGGGAGCAATCCATGGTGCAAGCTGTTGAAAAAGCCATTATCAATTCCGACCTAGGCTTAAATCCTAATACCGCAGGCACTGTTATTCGTGTTCCAGTTCCACCCATGACAGAAGAACGCCGTCGTGACATGGTTAAGGTTGTTAAGAGCGAAGCTGAAAATGCCCGAGTAGCCGTGCGTAATATCCGTCGTGATGCTAATAGCGATCTCAAAGAGCTAGAAAAAGAGAAAGAAATCTCTAAAGACGATTTACGCAAGGCCGAAGAATCCGTACAAAAGCTGACAGATAAAGCTATTGCCAATATTGATTCGGTATTGCAAAAGAAAGAAGCCGAACTGATGGAAGTATAAGCGTGATCGATAATCCGATTCGCTAGGCTACATATGAAATGAACTCAACGCTGCAACAACCCCGGCATGTCGCCATTATCATGGATGGTAATGGCCGATGGGCGCGTCAAAAGGGTAAGCCTAGAGCCTTTGGGCATCAAGCAGGGTTTCACAACACGCGAGATATTGTCGAGGCTTGTGGCAGACGTCAGTTGGAAGCGTTAACACTGTTTGCTTTCTCGAGTGAAAATTGGCGCCGCCCTGCAAAAGAGGTTGGTTTGTTAATGGATCTCTTCCTGCGCGCTTTGAAAAGCGAAGTGGGTAAGTTAAACGATAACAAAGTGCAAATTCAGTTTATTGGCGAACGCTCGGCATTTTCTGACAAGCTTCAAAAACAAATGATTCACGCGGAGGAGCTCACTAAAAACAATCAGGGGCTAAGGCTTGCCATCGCCGTAAACTACGGTGGTCGCTGGGATATCGTCAATGCTACTCGGCTTATTGCCGAGCAAGTTAAGCGAGGCGAACTCCAGCCTCAGGACATAACAGCCGACACGCTTTCAGGCAATATTTCTCTTGCTGGTCTTCCAGAGCCCGATTTGTTTATTCGTACTGGTGGTGAAAAGCGCATTAGTAACTATCTTCTTTGGCATTTGGCTTACACAGAGCTGTATTTCACTGATGTGTTGTGGCCAAGTTTCGATGAATCCGAACTCGACAAAGCGCTAACCTTTTTTGGTGGGCGTGAGCGCAGATATGGTCGCACTGGCGATCAGGTGGCAGAAAAAAATGCTTAAACAACGAGTCATAACGGCGGCAGTATTGTTAATTCTATTTGGATTGCTTCTTAGCTTTTCATCCAGATCGTTTTTTACACTTGCGATTGCAGGCGTAACTGCGGCGGCGGCTTGGGAGTGGAGTCGCTTAGTGGGGGTTAAGGCGGATAATTGGCAATCGGCCTATGCTGCGGCGGTAGGAATACTCACCTTAGCGTTTAGTATGAATGTACCGTTTAACTACGACGCTTACTGGTTGCTACTTATTGGTTTCTTGTTGTGGCTGGCGATGGTAGTGGCGTTATTTATCCAACCTCGTTTAGCGCCGATCGAATCTGCATCCACACCCATGTTATTTTTAGGTGTTGCGTTGTTGCCCTTGGCAGGCTTTAGTATTGTTTTTTTACGCCACGATGCGTCGGCTGCATCAAATGGCTTACTGCTGTACGCGCTAGCGCTTGTATGGGTGATGGATATCGGTGCATACTTTTCTGGAAAGCGTTTTGGTAAACAAAAACTAGCGCCTTTAATCAGCCCGGGTAAAACATGGGAAGGGGTTTATGGCGGTATCGTTGCAGCGTGTATTCTTTTAGTTGTCGCGTTGATGTTCAATTTCTTTCCTGAATATAAAACCTTTGCACTCGTTGTAGCCAGTGTATTGGCCGCCGCCGTCTCTGTGATAGGCGATTTATTTGAAAGCCGAATTAAGCGTGCCTCTGGATACAAAGACAGCAGTCAATTGTTACCTGGCCATGGTGGTGTTCTCGATCGTATCGATGGTGTTATGGCATCACTGCCGGTGTTTGCATTTTTATGGGCATGGCTGTGAGCCTGCTTAAGGTTTGTGTTCTAGGTTCAACCGGCTCGATAGGCAAGAGTACGCTTAGCGTTATAGATCAAAACCGCGACAGCTATGAAGTCGCAGCACTAACAGCAAATCAAAACGACAAAGCGATGCTCGAGCAGTGCTTGGCGTTCAAACCCAGTGTTGCTGCAATGTTAGACGAGCAGGCCGCAGAGCGTTTGCGGCAAGCCTTAAAAGATGCTGGTAGCCAGACCAAGGTAGTGCAGGGTACGGATGCTTTGGTGGCACTGGCCGCGGAGCACGATATCGTTGTGTCGGCTATCGTTGGCGCGGCTGGCTTGATGCCAACTCTGGCCGCTGTAGAGGCTGGAAAGCGCGTGTTATTGGCCAATAAAGAATCACTTGTGATGAGTGGGCAGCTGATGATGCAAGCAGCTCAGCGCTCGGGTGCGCTTATCATGCCGGTTGATAGCGAACATAATGCTATTTTTCAATGCATGCCGGCCCCCGGCGTGGATGGGCAGGAAGCTGGAATAGAAAAAATTATCCTAACAGCCTCCGGTGGCCCATTACGAAAGTGTTCATTAGATGAGCTGGCTGTTGTAACGCCGCAACAAGCATTGGCCCACCCTAATTGGTCGATGGGACCAAAGATTTCCATTGATTCTGCAACCATGATGAATAAAGGCTTAGAGGTTATAGAGGCCTGTCACTTGTTCTCAGTCGGTCTTGAATCGATTGAGGTCGTGGTTCACCCAGAAAGTGTGGTGCACTCAATGGTGGCGTACAGCGATGGCTCAGTACTCGCGCAAATGGGTAATCCAGACATGCGTACGCCAATTGCCCATGCGTTGGCTTGGCCCCGTAGGATCAATTCTGGCGTTGCTCCGCTCAAATTTACCAGCCTTTCAGGCCTCCACTTTGAAGAACCAGATGTAGAGCGCTTTCCGTGTTTGCGCCTAGCTTACGAAGCGCAAGAAATTGGAGGCGTAGCGCCAGCTGTTCTGAATGCTGCCAATGAAGTTGCTGTTGATGCTTTTTTGAACGAATCTGTATCATTTTTACAACTGCCTAACATCATCGAAAACACTTTAAATGAAGTAAAAAACTACCATGCAAGCGATTTGCCCACTATCATTGAAGCAGACAAGGTTGCACGTGAAGTTGCACAAAAATTAATCGCTAACTAATCGCAAATTAATCGCTAACTAATTCGTTGACTAATTCGCTAAAAAAAGCACATCTAAGATTCCAGCAAATAACTAATTAATTGATGTTTGAAATGTTTGGCAATTTTGCCGTCAGCGTGTTCGCGTTTATTGTTGCGTTAGGGCTGTTGGTTTCGATACACGAGTTTGGTCACTTTTGGGTGGCTCGGCGTGTGGGGATAAAAGTACTGCGCTACTCCGTAGGGTTTGGCCGTGCACTTTGGACGCGTGTAGGTAAAGTTGATCAAACAGAATTTGTCGTGGCCGCAATCCCCTTAGGCGGCTATGTGAAAATGCTCGACGAGCGCGAATCACCTGTTGCTAGCAATGAACAACATCGAGCGTTTAATCGCCAACCACTTTGGGCGCGTGCTGCCGTGGTTATTGCTGGGCCGCTGGCTAATTTAATACTTGCCTTCATTGCCTATTGGTTTGTGATGATGATCGGCATAAGTGGTATCGCACCAATTATTGGTGAAGTCCCTGCAGGTTCGCCAGCTGCACTTGCGGGCTTGGAGCGAACCGATAAAATTATTTCAGTGAACGGGCAAGCCACACCTTCGTGGCAGGATGCTCGTTTAGCACTTCTTGATGCATCGCTTAACCCTGATGCTGATGTCAACATACGTGTGCTAACCAGTAGCGATAGCGAAATAGAAAGATCGCTTTCAACGGATGGCGTTAATGTTTTAAAGGCGAGCGGTGATCCTATTGAAAGCCTCGGAATCACCATGTGGCGGCCTACGCTTGAGCCGGTAGTGGGGCTTGTGTCTGATGATAGTGCAGCTGCTGCTGCTGGCATGCTAAAAGGCGATCGTGTACTCGCTATCAATGGCAAAGAAATTACCTTGTGGCGAGAACTAGTCACGGCTGTTCAACCGAGTGCCGGTGTGCCGTTACTGCTTACTATTCAACGAGGTGCAGAACAATTTGATTTGCCGATTACCCCCAAAACAGCAGAGCGCGATGGTGAGACCGTTGGCTTATTGGGAGTAGGGGTTGCACAAACCCAATCCCAAACGGAATTTGATGCTACGCGCATTACGGTGCGTTATTCGCCAGTTCAATCTATTGGCAAAGCCTTGGAACGCACTTGGGATATGACCTTATTTACCTTGCGCATGATAGGCAAACTCTTTACTGGTCAAGCGTCGCTAGACAATATTAGCGGCCCCATCACTATCGCTCAAGCCGCCGGTGTAACAGCAACAGTGGGTGTTGATCACTATATTAATTTTATTGCAATGATCAGTATCAGCTTGGCAGTACTTAATTTATTGCCGATTCCGATGCTTGATGGTGGGCATCTACTGTATTTTGCTGTCGAAGCAATTACTGGCAAACCAGTATCCGAACGGGTACAGATATTTGGACAGCAGCTTGGCTTGCTTTTGTTAGGTGGATTAATGTTCCTGGCTTTTTACAATGATATTGGGCGGTTCATGCAATGAGTCATTTCCTTAGACTCCCGCGTTGGATAATAGTGATGCTGGTCTTGATGGCATCATCAACGGCATTTGCGCAAAGTGATCCAAATTCGTTTGTGGTGGCTGATATACAAGTCGAAGGTAATGAACGGATTGATCTAGGTACCATCCTCACGTACTTGCCAATACGCACACGCGACCGCTTCAGTGCGGAGCGCGATAGCGCTCGTGCGCTTAAAGCGCTGTATGAGACCGGGTTGTTTGATGATGTTGTTATCAAAAGGCGTGGTAGCAATATATTGGTTGTTGAAGTGCAAGAGAGGCCAGCGATTGGTAGTATTGAGATCAACGGCAACAAGAAGATACCCACCAGCGATTTAGAAACAAGCTTGCAACAGGCGGATATTGCTCTTGGCCGGGTTTACAACCGATCACTACTTGAAACAGTAGAAAGAGAGCTGCGCCGTGTGTATTTTAGCGTTGGCAACTACGGCAGTGATATCAAAATAGAAACTGAAGAGCTTGAACGTAATCGAGTTGCACTAAAGATCGACATCTCCGAAGGGTCGGTTGCAAAAATTCAGCATATCAATATTGTTGGTAATAAGTCGTTTAGCGAAGAGAAGCTGCTTAAGCTGATTAATTCTCGAGAACAATCGCCTAACCCATTTTCAAATGCTGATGAGTATTCGCAGGTAAAGCTCGCTGCTGATATTGAAACCTTACGTTCGTATTATCAGGATCGTGGTTTTATTCGTTTCGATGTTGATTCCACTCAAGTTTCAATCTCTCCTGACAAACGTGAAATTTTTATTGTTATTAACATCCGTGAAGGCGATCGTTATCTGCTTGATGATATTGCCATTGAAGGTGCTGGTGATGATATTCCAGAGGAAGAATTACTGAGCCTGTTAGAGGTGAAAACCGGTGATGTTTTTGCACGTAAAGACATCGTGTCTACAAGCAACGCGATAAATGATCGATTAGGAAAAGATGGTTTTGCATTTGCTGATGTTGATGTAATACCAACAATTGATGATGAAAACAAAAACGTTGATCTGACGTTTTCAATACGCCCAGGTAAACGCGTTTACGTTCGGCGTATTCGCTTCCTTGGTCAGTATAAAACACGTGATGAAGTGCTACGTAGAGAGATGCGGCAGTTTGAAGGCAGCCGATTCTCACCTGCCTTGGTAAGTCGATCACGAGTTCGTTTGCAACGTTTGCCATTTATGCAAAGCGTTAGCATTCAAACACCTCGTGTGCCTGGCTCTGATGATCAAGTTGATCTTGAAATCACAGTGCAGGAAGGGCCGTCTGGTTCGTTTAGTGCTGGCTTAGGTTATGGCACTGATGGTTCTTCAATTAATTTAGCGTTTTCGCAAGAGAATCTATTTGGTAGTGGCCAAAGCATGCAGTTTGCATTTGATCGCTCATCAACAACTCGACAGTTATCGTTTTCAGTTAGAGATCCATACTTTACTGATGACGGTATCAGTCGTAATGTGAGAGCCTTCATTAGAGAAACCAATATTAATGACGATACCTCTACATCCCGCTTTTTAAGTAGCCAGCGTGGTGGCAGTATTACATTTGGTATTCCGCTGAGTGAATTTTCAACGTTACGCTTAGGTGGTGGCTATGAGCGTACGGAGATCGGTATAACCGAAGATGGTACGCCTGATGACATCAGAAACTTTGTCAATGAGAATGGTGATGTTTATGACATCGCACATTTGAATTTGGGCTTTACGTTTGATACCCGTAACCGAACCGTGTTTGCAACCAGTGGTGCAGTCAATCGATTTAACATTGAGGTGGGTGTTCCAGGTAGTGATATTACTTACTACAAAACCAGCTATTCTTTTGAGTATTTCAAACCAATTACCGATCGGTATACGTTCTCAACGACGGTTCGAATCGATAATGGGCAGGGCACAGGTGATTTCTTAGATATACCGTTTTACAAACGGTATTTTGCTGGTGGTGTGCGTACCCTGCGCGGGTACAAAAGCGGTAGCCTAGGTCCTAAAGATTCGAAGGGTAATGCCTCAGGTGGTGATTTTCGTACCCTGGGTACAGTGGAGGTTATTTTTCCACCGCCGTTTGTTGAAGAGCCTGGCGCGACGCGCTTGAGCATCTTTACCGACTTCGGTAATGTATTTGAAGAAATCAACACGTTTGATGCAGAAGAGTTCAGAGGGTCGTACGGCGTCGCATTTGTGTGGTTATCACCTGTCGGACCATTGACATTTAGCCTATCAAAGCCCTATAACGAAGAAGAAACAGATAAGAAAGAACAATTTCAATTTACGATCGGATCAATTTTCTAGCGCATAAGGAGATGGGCGCGCAAATGAGAAAACCTATGTTTGTATCCAGATTAACGGTCAGAGCACTGGCCACAGCAATAAAAAACTGCTCAATATTGAGCGTGCTTGTGCTGTGCTTGGGTGCATCAGTTGCCTTAGCAGATGAGTCATCAGCGATCGGTTTTGTTGATATCCCGTACCTAATTGATAAAGCGCCTCAAGCACTTGAAGCTGAGCAGCGTTTAGAGGCAGAATTTGCGCCTCGGCAAGCGGAGCTTGAAAGGCAGCGTTCTGAGCTCAATCAGTTGTCGAATCAATTGCTTGATGTTAGTGCAAACCTAAGTGAATCAGAGCGAAGCCAATTGGATATACAGGCACGCAGTTTGGAGCGTCGTATAAAACGCTCTGAGCAAGATTTCAGAGAAGAGCTGAACATCCAAAAAAATAATGAGTTTAAGCAAGTACGTGTTTTAGTTCTAGAAGCTATTGCTCGATTTGGGAAACAAAATGACTACGATTTAATCGTTAGTGATGGCGTATTGTTTGCCGCAAAACGAATCGATGTAACGGAACGAATACTCGAAGGATTAATGAAAGACTTCTCTCGCTTACAGTCTTCCAACTAACTTGAAGCTCGGCGATTTAGCAACGAAGCTTGGATTACCTTTTCATGGTGATCCAGAGCATCAAGTGTTGCGTTTTGCACCTATTGAACGTGCGAAAGCAGATGAGCTAGCCTTTGTTGTTGGTAAAAAGTTTGTAGAACAACTTCGTTCATGCCAAGCAGGTGCTGTGATAGTACCATCGCAGATGCTAGAAGAAGCGCCGGGTAATTGCTTGGTGTCGGATAACCCGTACGACAGTTACGCTGTCGCTTCATGGCTACTAAATCCCGAACATAAAATCCCATTGGGCGTTCATGCCTCCGCGACAGTTGCGCCAAGTGCAGCACTAGGCAATAACATTAGTATAGATGCCAACGCTGTGATCGGTGAGGCCGTGGTTATTGGCGATGGCGTTAGTATTGGTGCAAATTGTGTGATTGGCGATAATGTTTCTATCAACAGTAACAGCCGTTTGTTTGCCAATGTGACTATCTATCATGGTTGTACAGTAGGGCATGAATGTCGTATTCAAAGTGGTGCTGTATTAGGTGCAGAAGGTTTCGGTTATGCACGTAACAAGGACGGCTGGAACGGAATTCATCAAACCGGTGGTGTGCAAGTAGGGGATCGTGTTCATATCGGTGCCAACACTACGATTGATCGTGGAGCAATCGATGACACCGTTATTGGTGATGGCGTTATTCTCGATAACCAAATTCAAATAGCACACAATGTCCGAATTGGTCAAAACACGGCCATCGCAGGTTGTGTTGGTATAGCTGGTAGTACCACGATTGGCGAGAACTGCCAGATCGGTGGTGCATGCAATATTGTTGGTCATTTATCGATCACTGATAACGTTGTTTTGAACGCTGCATCGTTAGTGACTCGCTCAATTGATGAAGCAGGGCGCTACAGCTCTGGTATGCCGCTACAATCAAGCAACAGCTGGAAGCGAACATTTGTATCTCTTGGTAAACTTGACGACCTGGTGAAGCGGGTACGCCGCTTGGAACGTCAGCCGTAGCTGATCCATAGTTTGCCAACTAATGGCAAACGCAAAAAACGAGCGGAGAAATTTTGGAAGGTCAAGACGACATTCGTGAAATCCTAAAGTACTTGCCACATCGTTATCCGTTTTTGATGATTGATCGTGTACTGAGCTTTGAACATGAAAAATCGCTAACAGCGATTAAAAACATCACGTTTAACGAACCCATTTTCACTGGTCACTTTCCTCAGTCACCAGTATTCCCTGGCGTGCTCATTTTGGAAGCCATGGCTCAGGCATCGGCTTTGTTGGCTTTCAAAAGCTTAGGTGGATATCCGAGCGAAAAAACCCTCTACCTGTTGGTCGGAATTGATAAGGCTCGTTTCAAAATCCAAGTTGTTCCAGGGGATCAACTACACTTTTCCGTAAACGTGCTTCGCGAAAAGCGAGGTATTTGGAAATTCGAAGCAATCGCCACGGTTGACGGTAAGACCGTCTGTACAGCCGAGGTCATGATTGCCAAAAATGAGCTAGACGATTGATACATCCTACTGCGATAGTTGATCCGAGCGCCGAGATCGCTGAATCATGCGAGATTGGTCCTTATACCGTTGTCGGTGCTGATGTCACGATAGGCGAAGGTTGTTGGGTAGGCCCGCATGTCGTGCTTAAAGGCCCAACTACCATTGGCGAAAACAACAAGATCTATCAATTTGCCTCCGTCGGCGAAGATCCCCAAGATCTAAAATACGCTGGAGAGCCAACCAGGCTCGAAATTGGCGATAACAATATTATTCGTGAATACGCCACTATAAATCGTGGCACAGCCGGTGGTGGCGCTGTTACGCGCATTGGCAGTAACAATTTGTTGATGGCTTATATCCATATCGCTCATGATTGCCAAATTGCTAATCACACCGTGTTTTCAAATGGTGCGTCATTGGCCGGACACGTGAATGTAGGTGAGCATGCGATTTTGGCTGGTTTTGCCTGCGTACATCAGTTTTGTAGTGTTGGTGAGCACGCATTTGTTGGGCTAAATTCAGTGGCTAACCGAGACGTACCTCCGTTCATGATGGTGGTTGGTAACTACGCAACCGCAAAGGGTATTAACAAAAATGGATTGCGTCGCCGGGGCTTTAGCGATGAGGCGATCAGTGCATTGCATCGTGCATACATGGCATTAGTTAGGCAGAAGGGCCAACGGGATGTTGCCGTCGCTGCACTAAAGATTGAGATCGAGACGTATCCTGAAGTAAAGCGATTTTTGGATTTTATCGAACACAGCGAACGCGGCATTGTTCGCTAATAAAAATGCATCAACGCAGCATCTGAGTAATCAGGCTCGCTACATTGCTAGATGCGCCGCCTTCCCCCATTTTTTGTTTGACGAGCGTTAGCTCGTACAACATCTCTTCTCGATATTGATCATCATCTAACATCCTTAATACTTCGCTTGCGATTGCATCAGGTTGCGCTGCATCTTGAACAAACTCTTTGACTATCGATTTACCAGAAACGATATTCACTAGGCCAATTTTGTCGATCTGAATTAAACGGCTCATTATCGCGTAGTTAATTTTATTAACGATATAAACAATAGCCATTGGCGTACCAAGTAGGGCCACCTCTAGTGTCGCGGTGCCTGACGCCGTGACCACTGCATTAGCTGCTCGTACCGCTAGTTGTGTATTCGCTTCTACTACAGTAACCGGCACGCGACTGTTAAGTAAGGCCTCATCCACTGTATGCCGTTCTAAGGTGGGTGCTGTAGGTAACACAAATTGGCAATTGGGCTTGGCTGTAGCAATTCGTTCCGCAGATTGCAACATACAAGGCAGGTTGCGACTTAGCTCGCCGCTTCGGCTTCCGGGTAGTAGTGCAACAACCGGCCTACTGGAATCTAAATTTAATTGCTTGCAAGCATCAACTGGGCTGGCTTCACAATTAATTTGATCAATCAGTGGATGCCCCACATAGGTGACGGGTATATTGGCGTTTTCATAAAACGGTACTTCAAAGGGAAATAACACCGCCATGTGATCAACCAACTTACCAATTTTAGTAACACGTTTACTGCGCCATGCCCATACCTGAGGGCTGATGTAAAACAGAACAGGGATGCCTAGCTTGCGTGCGTCCTTTGCAAGCTTAAGGTTAAAATCAGGGTAGTCCACAATCAAAAGTAGATCAGGGCGTCGCTCCTTTAATGCACGTTTAAGCACATTTAGCCGTTTTACAAAGCGCGGATAATTGATCAGCACATCAACTATGCCGATTACAGCTAGCTCGCGGCAATCTACGAGTAGTTCCATTCCAGTATCGGATAATTTTCCGGCGCCCATTCCAAAGCTATCGAACTTTAAGCCTGTGTGTTGTAGAGCGGCCAGTGCATGGGCTGCGTGCATGTCACTGGAGGCTTCTCCCGCGGAAACCATTATGGTTGGCTGGTTTGAAGGTGTTGCTGCGTTGCTCATGGCAATCGATATAAAACTAACGTTTTTTAGCTAGGGCTAAGCGGTTACGCTTAATACACTTTTTATAATGCCAGCTATACGTTCAATTGAATCGTTATCTAGCTCTGGGTAAATAGGCAATGACATACATTGCTCACTTAGTGCTTCAGAGTTAGGGCAATGGGGTGTGGATGTGAGTAGGCCGTTGACGGCTTCTTGCTTGTGCAACGGGATTGGATAATAGATAGCTGAGGCTATCTGATTATCTTGAAGTTCCTTTTGAATCGTCACACGCTGATCGCTTAGCAAAGTGAATTGATGAAAAACTGGAATGGCATCACCTTCGCCTGCAAATTTTAATTGAGGCAGGCTAACTGGCAAATCAGATAAGCATTCGCAGTAATGCGCAGCCACACGTCGGCGCTCACTGTTGTAGTGGTCAATTTTTTTAAGCTTGTGCCGCAGGATAGCAGCTTGGATTTCGTCCAGACGGCTGTTGTATCCGATAACGGAGTGTATATATCGTTCAGCACTGCCGTGCGATTTTAAAACTTGAAGTTTTTTAGCTAAGTCATCATCGTTGCAACTTAGCATGCCACCATCGCCAAAGCAGCCTAGGTTTTTACTCGGAAAAAAGCTAAAGGAACCAATGCTGCCGATGGTACCGGTTTGCCTGCCGTTGTGGGTTGCACCAAAGCTCTGTGCGCAGTCTTCAATGATCGTTAGCTTATGTTGTGTAGCTAAGCTCTCAATGGCTTGCATATCGCAAGGCATACCAAATAAATGCACCGGCACGATTGCACGAGTTTTGCTAGTGATAGCCGCTTCAATCAAAGCTGGGTCGATGTTGTAGCTGGCCTTGTCAACATCAACTAATACAGGCGTAGCACCGACATAGGCGATTGCTTCTACCGTGGCAATAAAGGTAAACGGGGTGGTGATGACTTCATCGCCTAGACCAATGCCTGCAGCAAGCATGGCTAGGTGTAAAGCGTCGGT
Organism: uncultured Granulosicoccaceae bacterium; assembly: GCA_938028465.1. Taxonomy (GTDB): domain Bacteria; phylum Pseudomonadota; class Gammaproteobacteria; order Granulosicoccales; family Granulosicoccaceae; genus Granulosicoccus. The sequence continues at coordinate 23,964 of CALJAA010000046.1, forward strand.
GCCATTTGCACAACTTATTGCGTGCTTGGCGCCAAGATAGTCGGCGGCTTCGCGTTCAAACGCTTGTACATTTTCGCCACCAATAAAATGAGTTTTCTCTAATACGTCAGAGATGCTGGCATTGATGTCGTTGGCGAGTTCGAGATATTGCTTTCGCAAATCGACCATTGGAATCGAAGCGAGAGAAGTCATAGTGTTTAGGCGCTGTCCAGAGATTATTCATTCTACCGGACGAGCGCTCGCTTGGGCGGCTTAGGCCTTATTTCGTTGGCGCCTTGCTAGCCAGACGAAAGCTGCTATCCACAGTGCAGCACCGCCGCCCGACGAGCCACCAGCCGGTGAGGCTGGATCGCCTTTACCTTCACCGACTTCAGGCGCCTTGCTTTCGCTGGACTCACCCGTTGTACTGTTTTCGTTCAGCTCTTCCGTTGGTTCGGGCTGAGGTACTGGTGCTGCTAGCTCGCCATCATAGTTAACCGTGTTGTTCGAATTATCCGTATCACGGGTGTTGGATACCAATCGCGCAGAAAGCTCTGAAGGCTCCGCGCCATTGGGATTAACCAGTACCGTAAATTTGTTTTGAGTTTGCTCGGCGAGTGTGTCTCGCGTACAGCGTAGTTCTATACCGAATGCTTGACACTCCCAGCCGCTGTTAGTGCTGATCGATATCCAATCAGCGGCATCGCCCAAGGTTGTTATTATCTGCAAATTGTTAGCGCCCATGGTGCCTAGGTTGGTTACATCGATATCGACTTCAACACCATTTTCAGTCGTGCTAACGTTAGTCGTGAGTGCTAAGTCGGTTTGGTACATCTGGTTAACGCTTTCGGCATCGCCTTCACTTAAAGCATCACGCTGACCAATCCTGACGTTGTCTGGCACCACAATTGTTTTCTGATTGTTGCCACTGAAGAAAAAGTCTCCATAGTGCATGATTGACCCGTAGTCATAAGGGCCGAGTTGCACGATTCCCGCGTTCAGCACATCAAAATTAAACGATTTTCCCTCAACGATATTGTCCCAATTAACGGTGATAAAATCGTCTCTGTCGGGGCGAGTGTGTTCATGGAACAGACCAATCGCATGACCGATCTCGTGAATGATACTGCCCGTTGTGCAATTATCCGATACCCAAACCGCTTGCTGCTGTCCGATGCGGCCAACCCATGAAGCACAGCCTGCGCTAGGTTCAAAGTTGACATAGTCTTCATACTGCGCTGCGTTGTCATCGCTGCGCTCTACAAACTGAATACCGGTTCGGTCTTTCCAGTGTTGTATAGCTTCAATACTTCGCTGCTTAGAAACCGCAGTGATAGATTCATCGAACTGATAAGGCACAACACCATCCGGCCAACGATCAACAAGCTGGCTCTGGCCTAGGCCACGAGTAGTGGATGTAATCCGACCATCGGCAAATACCTTACCTAAAACTATATCGCCTTGAGCAATCGCGTGGCCATTGATGACCACGTACTTAATTCCGTTCAGGACCCCAGTGGTGGGCACGTCCGATTCGCCATCAAACAACGCACCAGGCTGCCCTTCTAACGAGAACTGTTCTTGCGCATAGCCATTGGAGACCAGCGCCAAAGCGACGCACAATACGGCTGTACGAATGATTTGTGTATTTTCAGATTTCACGGATGCAATGCCACCGAATATTATTTTAATTATTGTTTTTCTCTTCACTACTGTTATCGGTCGTGTCCGTATACCTTGAGCGACCCAGCTAGCAGTTATCACTACTGCTATCGTCGCTGTGCGCGCCGTAACACATAGATATCGGGCGTTAGTCGACGATGGCTGGATCCTTGTGAAATGGTTCACATTGGCGTGGCCAACGTGCGAGAATCAAACACGGTACAGCTGGAGCGCCTAATGCCTTCTATTCAAGCAGCAACATCAAGTCAAAACGGGCTTAGCCCAGTGGTCGTTATTTTGGCGGGCTGTGCTATTGCAGCAATTGGGTTTGGTGCACGATCATCATTAGGTTTGTACCTTGGGCCAATGATGGCAACGCCAGAAAGCCCAGAATGGTCATTTGAAGTATTTGGCTTAGCGCTCGCCATTCAGAATTTGTTCTGGGGCTTAGCGTTACCCATTGCTGGTGCTTTGGCAGACAAACACGGTTCAACGCGCGTAATTATTTTCGGTGCGTTGCTCTATGCCACTGGTTTGTATGGCATGTCAGTGGTTGACTCTGCATCGATGCTGTATCTCTTTGCGGGCATTATTTCGGGTATCGGTATTGCATTCTCTGCATTTTCACTAGCTATGGCTGCGATGGTAAGAGTGGTGAGGCCTGAAAGGCGCACGCTGGTATTGGGCTTGGGCACTGCGGCTGGTTCTTTGGGCCAAGTTGTGTTTTCACCACTAAGCCAACGTCTTATTCAAAGTTTAGGTTGGGAGAGTGCTTTAGGTTGGTTGGCAATCATTGTTTTGTTACTCGTACCATTGGCTATGTTACTCCCTGCGATTGGTAAGGGCGCATCGGTTGATGAAGGTAACCAAACCTTGCGTGATGCCGTTCATGAAGCGTTTGCTCATCGTGGTTTTGTATTACTCACCATGGGTTTTTTCGTTTGCGGCTTTCACGTGGCGTTTATTACAGTTCATTTTCCGTCCTACGTACAAAGCCTTGGTTTAGATTTAAAAGTAGGGGCGTATTGTTTAGCGCTGATCGGCTTGTTCAATATTGTTGGGTCGATTTTGTCTGGGTACATTGGGCAACACCACAGTAACAAGTTAGGTTTGTCAGCTATTTATCTGCTGCGCGCTATCGTTATTTTTTGGATGTTAATGTCGCCAAAAACACCCATGGTGATGTATGGCTTTGCATCGATGATGGGAATCTTATGGTTATCAACCGTACCTTTAACCACCGGTATTATTGCGCAAGTGTTTGGTGTGCGTTATATGGCTACCTTGTTTGGTATTGTATTTTTAAGCCATCAGATTGGCAGCTTTATCGGAGTTTGGCTAGGTGGCGTTTTGTACGAACGCACCGGTAGTTACGACGGTATGTGGTGGGCGGGAATAGTAGTTGGGCTCGTTGCGGCTGTCATTCATTTACCGATTAATGAAAAACCGCTGCCGCGATTAACTCACGCGGAAGTGAGTTAATCGCAGCGGCGGATTTATCGCCGGATGAATAGTGCTTTATTCAACAGCGGTAGCACGTCCAGGCCGATTACCATCGGCTGACAATGCGCGTACAAAGCCTGCAGATGCCGGTTTATTACTGGTAGCCCAATCTACCCAGGTGTTGCCATCATTGCTGTACTGCAGTGGTAGGCCAGGAAACATCACATTCATATCCACTGTTGCACCGCTACTAGCACCGGGTACCGGTATTCGATAGTTAACACCGGCAGCGTCGAGCTTGCGTAGCTCTTTCGCGCCCATAGCCGCAGCAAAATCTGCGTAGTCTGCGTTAAGGCTAGCTTGATCAACTAGGTTAGTGCCTGATGAATAGTTTTGGCCCGCAACGTATTCTCGTTCCCAATCCGCTTTATGCCAAGCGCGTTCCGCCATGGCTATTAAACGAGGGAAGAGCATGTAATCAAATTGTTCTGGCGTGCGTACTGTTTCACTCCAGAGTTGTCCTTGCATACCTCTGAAGCCCTGATTGTTAGAGGTGCCCGTGGCACTCCAACTACGGCCTTCTCGATTAAGTGATGTTTCGGCATTCTGTGGCAAGTTTTCAGGAGCAAACGCAAAAACCTTTTGAGTATCGGTGAACCGCGTAGCCCAATAGTAACCGCGTTCTTTTGGATCAACTTCGTAAGGGAAGTCAAAGTATAGATAGTCCGGCACGGCTACGATGGTTTCAAATCCTTTGTTCGAAAAAGCGTTAATTGATTCGTAACCACCTGTGGTAATCATCTCCCAAAAGCCAACGCCTGATCGAGTAGTGGCAAGGTCAGAGGGTGAGATATTGCCAAGTATATCTTGGTAGGCATAGAGCGCCGGGATGCCAGCATCAGCTACGATTTGTGAGACGCGCTGTATGAAATAAGGTGTAAGATCGTCTCGTGAGTTAACACCAGCAGTATTTGCAATAAAGCTTACGCAAGCGGGGGATTTTTCCCAAGGGTAGTCATACACGCTAGTGTCGATGGCTGAATTTGCAAAGCCTGCACCCTTAAATACGTTTTTAGCTTCATCACCGCCCATGTGCCAAACATCCAACGTTTGGCCGGCTTCTGTGTACATGGCCTTGACATCATTTACCACTGATTCAACAAACGAATAGGTAGCGGGTAGGCACGGATTGAGAATGCCATCGTCATAGTGTTGTACGGTTAGGTAGCGTGATGTATCGGCTGGATCATCTAGCCTGATGTCGGTGCTGAGTGGGCTACCCAAGTTATTAGCGCGTGCCCGCATAGCAACTACTGCGGCACGGGCGTGTGCTGGCATATCAAATTCTGGTATCACTTCAATATAGCGAGCTTCTGCATAACGGAGTAGATCAATAAAATCGGCGCGTGAGTAAAAACCCGTGCCTTGGTTGTTGCTGGCAGGGCCCGAACCGAGTTGAGGCATTAGGCCATTTGCTTCGATCACATTGCCGTTACTGTCAGTTTCAAATTGTCGTGTGCCACCAACGCTTGTTAGCTCAGGTAAACCGGCAATAGCCAAGCGCCAGCCTTCATCATCAGAAAGGTGCAAATGCAATTTGTTGAGTTTGTATGCCGCCATCTGGTCCATTAAGCGCTTCAAGCTATCGGCTGAGTGAAAATTTCTGGCAACGTCTATGTGGATGCCGCGAAAATCAAATCTGGGTTGATCAAGAACGTCGACCAAAGGAATGGTGCCCACACCGGGTTGCACGAGCGATAGAAGAGAATTAGCTGCCCAGAATAGGGACTCTTCCGATCCTGCGCTGATGCTTATGCCGTCGGCTGCTACAACTAATGAATACTCATCGGCATCGCGTGAACTAGTGATTTCTGCGTTTAACGTGGTGCCTGCAGCTGTGCTCATAAACTGAGTTTGACGAGCCGCTAGCGCTGCTTTCGAAGCTGCTGGTAAGGGCGTGGCAGCAAATGAAAAACCAGCACCAATATCTAGCGAGCCAGCTGATAGAGATATTCCTGCTGGTTTTGGGATGATGCGCGATTGGATTTGCGCAGCAGTTAATACGCTGGCTTGTTGATTGATACCGCTGTTTTTAGCATAACGATTACTTGAATCTGCAATGTCGTAACCTTCACCAATAAATGCAAATCGCTGATCGCCAACTATTTCGGTGGCGTAGGTGGTTTCGTCCGTTTCACTATCCGTGTTGCTAATCAAAATAGGTGCTGCGCCGTCTTTAACTAACCAGTAGCGCGGCATAAAATCGGTTTCAACTAAGTGAGAAAACTCGGTGGTGATTTTGATTGTTTTTACTTCGCCACTAAATCCAGTAAACGCTGCGGTAGGTTCAAGGTAGTTGAGGTCACCATTGACAAGCGTGATCGCAAATTCATCACTCTCAGTACGAAGGATGCGCCGAATGCTATGAAAGTAGATGCGCCAGTTACCATCATTGAGTGTGCCTGCAGCATCTTTAATATGGATGTTGGCTACGCTGCATGAAGACCACTCTGCACCGAGGTTGTTGCAATCACTGCCAGCGCCAGGGCCATGGTTTTCGACAACTTCGTAAATAACACCAAGGTTGTCAGCAAGTGCTGCAGCTTTGGTTTTTCCGATAGTTGAAAAGAGCGGATCGTTTGCGGTAGGCGAGCTCGAAGGTAGGAGTGTACCTGAGTGGCTTAAACCGGCTTCATCCACTGAGGTGCCTGTTGTGGTTGAGCCGGTGGAATCGCCGGTCGTAGTGCCCGTTGTAGTTTGGGTCGTTGAACCGGTATTACCAGTCGTGCCACCAGTGTTGTTGCCATCGCCACCAGACGAACTACAAGCCGATAAAGTAAGCGCGGCACAGAATAGAGTTGAGTAGACAAACAGACGCATCGAAAAGTTACCCTTACATGGTTCAATCCCTCTATTATGCCCGTGTAAGCCCAAGGAAATTGGTGATTTTTACCCGTGTGCGGACAGTCTTGCATTGCCGTCATGTATATACACCCACGAGTGGCTTAGTCTTTAGCCTTATGCGGGCCATAGCGTCGGTTTTAGCGCCTGGTTCTGCCAATTTATCAAACATTGTCACATCTTGAATACCCTGCCTAAACCGACCCCATTTGATGTTTTGCGCTTGCTCGCGGTGAGTGCCATATGGGGTTCGGCGTTTATTTGCATTAGCATCGCGCTTCGCGATTTTTCGCCTATCGCTATTGCAGGGTGGCGGGTGGCCATTGCCGCCGTTGTGGTGTTGCTGATTTGCCGATGGCAAGGGCTGGTGATGCCCAGCGATAAAAAGACGCTACTGATGTTAGCCATAATCGGTATGTTTAATAGTGCGATTCCGTTTTCGCTAGTAGGTTGGGGGCAAGCTCAAGGAATCAATAGCGCAACCACTGCGTTGCTGATTTCAGCATCTCCCTTCGCTACTTTGTTGTTCTCTCACTTTATGACGCAGGACGATCGCTTTACCTGGTTCAAATTGATTGGCATGGTGTTTGGGTTTTCTGGTGTGGTGGTTTTGCTTAGTGGCGAACTGGCAGGTGGGGGTAGCGCTGTCGGAATGTTGGCTATTTTGTCCGCCTCGTTTTGTTATGCGTTTTCGACTCTGATGATACGTAAGCTGGGTTCAATTGCTAGCTTGGTCATAGTCGCCGGCGCGTTAACCGTGAGTACGATTGTGCTGATGCCTTTGGTGCTTATTTTTTATCCACCTGCAACTCAGAGCGTTTCTTTTGAGTCACTCGCAGCCTTATTTTATCTAGCCATGTTCCCCACTGCTTTAGCGTATTTTTTGCGCACCCGAATCACGCAAAAAAATGGAGCGACGTTTATGTCGAATGTCGGCTATCTGATTCCGTTTTTTGCGGTGATTTGGGGATGGTTGTTTCTTAACGAGGCCCCGCAACTAAATATGCTTTTAGCCCTCTTATTAATCGGCGGTGGCATTGCAGTGGGGCAAAAGCGCTGACTAGGCATATACTATGCACACAATAGCCGTAAACCTGTGACCCAAAAATTGGAGTATTGAGAATGAGCAGCAGCACCCCTTGGACCGAATCCATGCCAGATGCACAGTTTGGCGTTATGCGGGATATTATCGCAGCCCCAAGCCCGGTCGGCCTAGAGTCAGCAATGACGCTGGGTGTGCTGAAGCCATACTTCGATTCATTTATGCCAAGTAGTTGGGCGATGCATCAACATACTGGCAACGCCAGCGTGGTGTGGGATTCACATCCGGGAGACACAGAAAAATTTAGCGTTATGCTGATCGGCCATGCCGACAAAATCCGTTTGCAAGTTCGCAAGATCGGCGCAGATGGCAAAATTTGGATTAACAGCGATTCATTCCTGCCGTGCACCTTGATTGGCCATGAAGTCACGCTTTTTAGTGAAGACCCAGTCAAACCAGGTAGCTATCGTCGTTTGAATGGCGGCACGATCGAAGCGCTAGGCGCAATCCACTTTTCAGAAGCAGGGCATCGAACAGGTGATAAAGGCATTCGCCCAACGCAGCTTTATCTTGATCTACAAGTACACGGCAAAAATAAAGCTGATCAAATTAAACGCTTGGGTGTAAAAGCAGGTGATACCTTATTACTTGATCGCCCAATCAAACGCGGCTTTAGCCCTGATACTTTTTTTGGTGCGTATTTAGATAACGGCTTGGGCTGTTTCGTTACTGCTGAGGTTGCAAAACTTATTGCTACGGCTGGCGGTACTCAAAACGTCAGATGTTTATTTGCTATTGCATCGCATGAAGAAATTGGTCGTTTTGGTAGCCGCGTAATAGCAGGTGTTCATAAACCAGATGCTGTGATTGCAATTGATGTGAATCATGATTATGTTGCGGCTCCTAATATCGGTGATCGCAACATGACGCCGTTAGAGATGGGTAAGGGCTTTACCCTAACCACGGGTGCTATCGTGAGTGCCCAGCTTAATGCGCGGATCCAACAAGCTGCGCTTGATAGCAAAATACCCATGCAGCTAGACGTCAGCGGCCGAGATACCGGTACTGATGGTATGGCGGGCGTGTTGGCCAGCATTGATTGTGCGGCTACTTCAGTGGGTTTTCCTACGCGCAACATGCACACGATATCTGAATCCGGCAATACATCTGATGTATTAGCGGCCATCCATGTCATTACCGATACCATTTTGGCAATGGATAAAGAATCTGATTTACGCAAGAATTTCCGTGAAACGCATCCGCGACTGGATAACCTTGAGGCGATAACTCATCAAGGTTTTGATAAGATCAAGGATACAGATACCTGATTAAGTGAGGCCGCCATGGATAAGTATGTTGTAAAAAAAAGCGAGATTGATACTTTTCCTGGCACAGCCAAACAGCATTTTTTAAACGAAGATGCTATCCGTACTAATAAGTCGCTCGGTGATCTCACCGGGCTGACTGGCCTCGGATTTCATATTATTGAGGTGCCTGTCGGCAAGTTTTCCACTGAATACCATCTTCACTACTTTGAAGATGAATGCACCTACGTACTCTCAGGCAGCGGCACAGTAACCATCGGTAACGAGGAACACCTCGTTGAGGCCGGAGACTTTATCGGTTACCGCGCAGGTGGTGAAGCTCATACTATGCAAAATACTGGCGATGAGATGCTGCGTTGCATAGTGGTGGGGCAGCGGCTTGCAAACGATGTCGGTGACTTTCCTAATCAGGGCAAACGCCTGTTTCGCAACCAAGGTTTGGAGTGGAACATGGTCAATATAAAATCGATTGAATATCCAAGCGGCGGCGCAAAATGAGCAGCTCAGGTTCAAGCAATTCAATCTCAAGCGATAATGAATTGAACAACATTGTTGATGTTGCGCAGTATCCGCTTGCTAATAGCGCGTTCAGAAAACAATGCAAAGCTATGTTGGATGAGTCTGGCGTGTTGGTGTTGCCGGGTTTTGTTCAGCCAAGCGCTATTCAACTAATTCAGCAAGAAGGCGTAACGCATCAATCACAGGCTTTTTACACCAGTAGCAAACACAACGTTTATATACAGCCTAACGATGATTCTTTAAGCGGCGATCATCCACGTAATCGATCAATCACATCTAGCAAAGGCTGTATTACGACCGATCAAATACCAGCTGAATCCTACTTGCTTACGCTTTATAACTCAGATGAGTTTCGGCATTTTCTATGTGCTGTGCTAGATGAGCAAGCACTTTTTGAATATGCCGATCCTTTGTCTTCAATAAATTTGCACTACGCCGCCGACGGCCAAGAGTTAGGGTGGCACTTTGATAACTCATCTTTCGCCATTACGTTGTTAATACAAAAGCCAAAAGCTGGTGGTGTGTTTGAATATGTTAAAGATGCGCGTAGCTCAGATAAAAATGAAATGAACTATCCATTGGTTAAGCAAATACTCGATGGCGAGCATAAGCCCAGCACCTTAGAGATAGAAGAAGGCGCGCTGGTGTTGTTTCGTGGGCGTGATTCGATGCATCGCGTGACTCCAACAGAAGGAGACATCACTCGTATGCTAGTAGTATTGGCTTATAACACTAAACCGGGTATCGCCTTGTCTGAATCTGCTAGGCAGACATTTTATGGGCGTTTGGGCACCAGTTGATCCATCCGCAATGTGACAGTATATATACGCGTACAATCGCTAATTTGTAGTTTTAATCGGATACAAAGATATGCAGTTATGGGGCTTTAGCTCGGTCGATATTGCAGCTGCTGTTTTTTTTCTGCTGTCTTGGCTTGGCCATTTCTGGATCATCAATCGTTCACCTTTGCGTGTGCACACCATTACTCATCACATGAACAAGATGCGTGTGCAGTGGATGAAAGCGTTTTTTAAGCGTGAACCAAAAATGTTTGATGCGCTAATTCAAAATGGCTTTCAACAAGGTGTGTTGTTTTTTGCATCTACGTCTATCTTGATAGTCGGTGCATTACTAGCCGGGCTTGGAGCCACTGAACAAGCGATTGGTATGCTCACTGATCTCCCGTTTTCAAGCACCACCACTCGAACTGTGTGGGAAATAAAAGTATTGCTAATAACCTGCATTTTTGTATTTTCATTTTTCAAATTCGCCTGGAGCTATCGACAATTTAATTACGTGATGATAGTTGCAGGGGCCGCTCCCGAATTGGGTGTACAGACTGCTGAGGAAGACGATGTCTATGCAACAAAAATGGCAGCAATGCATGCACTCGCTGCATTGCATTTCACTACTGGCTTGAACGCCTACTTCTTTGCGTTGGCAGCTTTTGCTTGGTTTTTAAATGCCTGGGCATTTATTGGCGCTACTATCTGGGTTACCGCGGTATTGTTTCGGCGCGCGTTTGCATCGAAGTTTGTGAAGATACTTAAAGATTAGGGCGCAAGATGCATAAGCAGTGGGAGCGCTGGCGTCCCGGGAGGGATTCGAACCCCCGACCTGCCCCTTAGGAGGGGGCTGCTCTATCCAGCTGAGCTACCGGGACGTGACGCGTACTAGCGAGTATAACCATTAATTTGCGTGTGTTTGGCAAGAACTATGCAGCATCCTTGCTTTGCCGAGTGGGGATACAGCATGCAATCTAACCTAACTAGCCTAGTTCGACAGCGTAGAGGGCATGATCGTGTACAAGATGCCGTTTTTCTTCAAGTTGTTCCTCAGGGCCAAGAAGAAGCCTTCTGTTCCAAATTAACCACTGTGGATGCACCCGATCGCAAGGTGAGCTTGTCGGCCAATGGTATTTACTTTGCCGATAGAGGTTTGTACCTATCTGGTACACAAATTACGCTTGCGCTGGTTTTGTTCCCATCTAAACAATCAATAGTTTGTCAGGCAATGATTGTTGGCACTGGTGATGCGAATGGTGTAGCAACGGGTGAGCTGCCAACTTATCGAGCTAGCTTTGTCGGATTGACGCAAGAAGAGACACAACTGATAGCCGACCATGTAGATGACTTGCTCTCAGGATTGGCAATAGCTGCTTAGAGACGGTTGAACGAGCAGGGCGGGGATCGAAAAGTACAACGAAAAACGGGGTGCCGGATTGGAGACCGACACCCCGTACATTTACACAGCAATTAATGCCGGAAAAATTACTTCCAGTCGTGCTTCAGAGCTGCACGTAGAGCTGTGCTTGCGTCTGATCCGTCTACACCACTATCAAAAGAACTTGCTTCAAACCAAGCAAGCGTGTTCTCGCCGATGCTCTTAGTGTAACCAAGAGTAAAGCCTACTGAATCATTGTCACCAGTTACAGTACCAAGATCTACGTAAACATTGCCGTAGCTAAGGTACACGTCAAGACCTGTACGGTCATCAGCAGTTGAATCAGATGGTGCTGCCTGAGCAGTTATGTTAGCTGCAAAGCCAATAGCGCCTGAAGAACCACTAACAGCAACACCGATAGTAGGCTCTGTGCCGTTATCAAGATCTTGCATACCTAAGCCAAGAGACATAGAGCCAACTGGGAAAGTCGCACCGATTTCAAAGCCGTCAAGCTCATTTGCTTCTGCGTCATCACCGTCGAAGTATAGTGAGATACCACCAGAACCTGCACCAAAGTTACCTGCGTAAGTTACAGCTTCAGTACGGCCAGTGTAAGAGATACAACCGTTACAGCTGCCCCACCATGGCTGATCAACAGGACCAATTACGTTGTTGTACCAAGTGTGGTAAGCACGACCTAGAGTGATCGAGCCGAAGTCACCTTTAATACCAACGTTAGCGTGACGCATTGACGTAGCACCGTTTAGGTTTACGCCGAATTCGTATTTACCGAAGCCCGTTAGGCCGTTGGCCATTTCGGTTTCGCCTTTGAAACCCATTCGTGAAGCCCAGCTTCGTAGGTCGATAGTAGCGTCAGAATCGCCACCAGCATCAGCGTATGAAAGGCCGACACGTGCACTACCGTAAAAACCACCATCAGCTTGCGCAGTAAGCGGTACAGCGATGGTCATTGCAACTGCCGTAGCGACAGCGGTTAGTTTAAAGTTCAAGGGTCTTCTCCGAGTGGTCTAGTAGGAATACTGAGTGTAAACCTGAATTAACAAATGTCCATCCTTCGACGGTCTGATTCGCGACATTTTTACAACAAATTTGTTGTAAAAATGTTCCAAAAAAAATCTATTTTTGGCAGAATTAGTCAAAAATATTCATATAAAACAATGAGATGTATTTACATAAAGGCTTTAAATTCATTTAATCTTTCGGTAATGTTTTTTTTTACAAATTTGGTGTTGTTTTCTTTTTGAGCACTTTTTGTGGTTTTTTCGCTAATTGAGAAAGGGCTGTGTATTTATTGGTCTAGTATTGGCGTAGCGATTGGTTGGAAGTACAGGTTATTTTCACGGAATATGACTGCGATTTGTCTTTGTGCGACAGGGGTCGCTGTACTTGCAAACCAGTCTTGGATATTTTGGTCGGGCTGCGGGTGGCAGCTGCTATAGCTCATTGACGAGCGAAGAGATTCACGGATGAAAAGAAGTTTCGGTTCCGATAGAGCAACCGCTCAGGCGCGGTTTCTTTATAAGGCCATCAAGGCCAGCTCTATTTTGGCTTTTGCTTTTGCGTTTACCCCCTATTCGTTATTGGCTGCAGAATGTTCCGTTTCTGTTGGCGCTCCAGCGTGCTCTAGTAAAGCGGATCCAGGTTCCACTAGAGCTTCGTTTTTACCATCCCCTTATGTCACTAATCCAGTGGATGTGCTGACCGGCAATAAGTATCAGCGTTCCGATGATTATCTTGGCTTTGGCTCTCGTTTACAGTTCAGCAGACACTACAACTCCGCAGATAGCGATGCACGCACTGTATTGGGCGCTGGGTGGCGACATAGCTATGACGTCACGCTGAAACGAGCATCACCTTCGCGTTTGTTATTGAAGCAAAGCGATGGCCGCATTCTCGAATTCATAGCTAACGAACAATCTAACACCACTTATCATGCGCTCCATTCGGCCGATGGTTTTGTTGAAGTAGCCGACTTAAATCGATGGAACCTCACGGACGGTAGAGTCTTATCTTTTAAGGGCTCTTTTTTGGTTGAAGTCTCTTTTCCGGATAGCCGCAGTTTAAGACTTAAATATAAAAATAACCGGCTCGATAGTGTCACTGATCATTTTGATCGATCAATAAAGCTTGAGTACTATTCGGGCGAGCAAACACTAGGTAGTTACGACGAAACACTCAATGGTAGGAGTGCTGGCGATCTGCAATATTTAGTGTTGCCAGATGGAAGCCGTGTTAATTACCAATACGACAATCTGCAAAACCTGACCTCTGTAGGTTATCCCGAAGGCACGCAGTCCATCTACGAGTATAAAGACTCAGACTTTACCCATCACTTAACAGGCGCAAGCGAAGCGCTGGAATCAACTCAAAAGTTCTGGAAGTACGATCATTACGGCCGTGCCATCCAACATACCAACGAGGCGGCAGAGTTTGTTGTTGATATCGAGTTTGCGCCAATAAGTGATCAACAAACCGAACAGCGCACACGAGTGAAAACAAGTGATGGCTGGAAAGCTGATTATGGCTGGCAACACAGTAACGAAATAAACCTCCCCATTGTTACTGACTATCAAGAGCAAGCATGCCCAACGTGCAAACCCACTCAAAAACGCATTACTGAACAGTCGATTGTTGATTGGAAACCGCCGCCAGCCGAGACGAAGCCGGCAGTGCAGAAAAAATCTGCACAGCAAACCTCAGCGCCTGAAAAAGTAGAAGAGCCGATTCAGTTTGTTGCAACTGATGGCTCCCTTGGTGGAATGGTGACGATGCGAAGTGCCGCTGGTGGTGGAGGCGCGGCAGAGAAATATCAGGTGACAGTTGATCGTATTGGGAAGGTGCGTGATGTTTCTGATGGGGTGGATTCTTTATCGGAGGTTAAAGTGAAACTTCAAAAATCATCTGTGCTAAACCCGCGATTACAACGTAGCTCTTTTCAAGGGTGCAGTGGTCTTAACTGTACCCAGAAAGCACATAAGTTATTCGATGTTTCTAAATCAGCAAGAAAGAGTTTCAGCAACCACTTTATAAACAATCCTCACAATCCAACCAATGAAGTAGTTAATAATCGTTTTTGTGCTGGACCTGTTCATCGTAATTGTGATCAGCTGAGACATGAATATAAACTGGCTCAGTTATCAAATTGTGTGTATGAAGAGAGTGGTAATGATGACAAGTGCGGAAACGGTTATAGGAAGGTTAGGCCTAAAAAATTTGGGTTAACACCAGATCTATTTGAAAGCAAGGGGTTTAAGGCTGCGCTGTATAGAAATCGAGATGGGAAGATGGTTTTGGCGTTTAGAGGGACTAGAGGCGGTTTGGTTAGCGTGGTAGATTGGAAGAATAACATTACTCAAGGTAAAGGAAACTCGTCTAAGTATTATGAGCAAGCGAAAGTGCTCGTGCGGGCTTTAACTAGGGCAGGAGCTGTTTTTGAAGTAACTGGCCATTCGCTTGGTGGCGGTCTTGCTGGTGCGGCGGCGCTAGATTCTCCCGTTCGTGCCACTGTTTTTAATGCCGCATCGGTTCATCCCAATTCAGTTAGAGACTATTGGAAAAAAGTGGAACAAGCAGACAACTACATCGTCTCTTATACTGTTGATGGCGATTTGCTTTCCCATTTGCAAGATACAGCTTCGCCAGATCATGCTGCCACGAAAGATAAGAATGATCTGGAACGCACAACTTTGGCGGCGGTTGGACAGCGGATTGTTTTGAACCCACCTGGCAAAGCTTGGTTGGAACCGCGTCTACCAACAGTTTCATCACCTAAAGATACCGAAAAAATTTTGTATAAAGCTAAGCTAGGTATAGAGTTGCATTCTATGGACGCAATACTTGAATCATTGAAAACACGGGTGATTGCAAAATGCAAATCGTTAATATAGGAAGCGTGAGAATGTCGGTTAATACGATCTGTATTTCAATGGTGCTATTAATAGGTATTTGGTCTTGGGGTAGCGTATCTGCTCAGACCGATACCCATAAACAAGTTCTAGAGAGTATTGTTGAAAATGATTTCAAATCCTTTAGGAGAATTCTTGATCGAGGTTATAATGTTAATAGCCTCGATGCCGTAGAATATTGGGATTGGTTGATGTGCGAAGTTACACAGCGTGATCGAATAAAATTCTTAAAATATGCGATAAAGTCTGGTGGCGACATTAATACAATTAAGCCAAAAATTTCTCAAACGCACTCGGCCCCATTGATGTGTGCAATTTATTATGGAAATAAGGAAGCTTTTGACTATTTATTGGCTCAAGGTGCGAATCCAAATATTGTGGTTTGCCCGGAATGCGAATTGAAGTTTCGATATCTACCGTTTCGGGAAGCATTAGTTGGTGATCACTATGAAATGGCTCATGAACTTCTTGCTGTAACTGTTGTGACGGAGCAAGAGTTGGAAGATATTCGGTTTATGTTAGAAGATAATCGTTACTTGCCCAATCCAGAGGAGTCGGAAGAAGAGTATCGATTGAAGTTTGCGGATTACATGGAAAGTAAAGGCTTTGAGCTAAATATCTGGACGCCGGAAAAAGAGAACTCCGGTGAATGGCTTCCCCCTTTTCTGCGTGAAGAGAAGTAAACAGTCAGTCAAAAATTAATGTGTGATCAAATGAAAATTTGGTGCCGATCTAAAAACACCTCCGCGGAGGTGTTTACACCGAAAACAGCAAAAAACGTTACCACGGAAACGTTTTTCCTTAACCCAACCCTTCCAGTACTTCGACAATTCGTCCATCTAACCAATATTCTGGTTTAAACGGTATCTTCCCTTGTACAAATCCAACATGCCCGCCGTGTGTTGGTAGTTCTAGCGTGACGCTGGATGAAAGGTCTTTTTCTGTTGGGAT
>CALJAA010000047.1 GCA_938028465.1 uncultured Granulosicoccaceae bacterium
CCGTCATGATGCTGCGCTGGCGATGTGGGATATACAGTGTTTTGGCAGGCCGGCAGGCGATGAGAAGTTCGCACAAGGTTGGGCGTGCAATAAACTGAATGTGTTGGTCGACGGGCTTCCTGTGTTTATGGATCGATTGAGGATCACGGGAGCTCATGATTTATCTAAACGTACCGGCCAGCGCGGGTGTTCAGTTGCTGGTACATTATTGTTAAACAACATGACGATAGAGGCGATCGATATCGTTAGAAAATCACTCAACGCTTCGCCAGAGTTTTGTATTACGTTGGTTGATTCACTCGTGGTAGTGCGTTACATCGGCAACAGCGCTCAACAGGCCAAAACAGGATTCATAAGCGTATGGGCCCAACTGCGTTACATGCTCAATCAGCGATCGCCCTGCATACCGCGTATCTGGGCTACTTAAAAAACAAGCGTGTTTATCCAAAACGAAAATCACTTTGTAAAAAATTTGTAGATGACATTGTGGAATTAACAATATGGAACTGAACCCAAGGGAAAAAGACAAGCTCCTGTTATTTACAGCAGCACTATTGGCTGAACGACGGTTGGAACGAGGACTGAGGCTGAACTACCCAGAAGCTACGGCCTATATCAGCATGCACATCATTGAAGGTGCACGCGATGGCGAAACGGTGTCGGCTTTGATGAGCAAGGGGCGTGATTTGTTATCTACCGATCAAGTCATGGATGGTGTAGCTGAATTGATTCACGATGTGCAGGTGGAGGCTACGTTTCCAGACGGCACAAAACTCGTTACGGTTCATGAGCCCATCCAGCCGGCGCGCGGCGCGACTCAAACAACGCAGCTAATACCCGGCGAAGTGGTCACCGAAGAGGGTCAGATCGAACTCAATGAATCCCGTGAAGTGATAACGGTTACGGTTTCCAACGAAGGGGATCGACCGATTCAAATCGGATCGCATTATCACTTTTATGAAGTTAATCCCGCTTTGAATTTCGATCGCGAGAAAGCCCGAGGTTTTCGTTTGGATATCGCGGCAGGTACCGCGGTTCGTTTCGAACCTGGCCAGGCGCGCACGGTCGACCTAGTTGCTCTGTCGGGTAAACGGCAGGTGTTTGGATTTAATCAAGCTATCATGGGTTCACTGGAGTAATAGGCATATGGCCACGATAAGCAGAAAAGCCTATGCCGAAATGTATGGGCCGACCAAAGGCGACCGAGTTCGTTTGGCGGATACCGATCTATGGGTTGAGGTTGAAGACGATCACACGGTCTATGGCGAAGAAGTTAAGTTCGGTGGCGGCAAGGTTATTCGTGATGGAATGGGGCAATGCCAGTTAACCTCTGAACACACAGTTGATACGGTTATTACCAATGCGTTGATCATCGACCATTGGGGAATTGTTAAGGCCGATATTGGTATTAAGGCAGGCCGCATACATGCCATCGGAAAAGCAGGCAATCCTGACATCCAACCTGCAATAACAATCCCTGTGGGTGCAGGTACGGAGGTTATTGCAGGCGAGGGCATGATTGTTACCGCAGGCGGTATCGATTCACATATCCATTTTATCTGCCCGCAGCAAATTGAAGAAGCAACATGCTCAGGTATCACCACGATGCTTGGTGGCGGAACCGGCCCGGCAACCGGCACCAATGCGACAACAGCCACGCCTGGCCCATGGCATATGCATCGGATGTTACAAGCTGCTGATGAGTTCTCAATGAACATTGGTCTGCTGGGTAAAGGCAATGCAAGCAAACCAGCCGCACTAGAAGAACAAGTCGCTGCAGGCGCGATTGGTTTGAAACTACATGAAGACTGGGGGACAACGCCTGCAGCAATCGATTGCTGTTTAAGTGTTGCTGATGAAATGGACATTCAAGTGGCCATCCATACAGACACACTTAATGAGTCTGGGTTTGTTGAGCACACACTGGCTGCGATGAAGGGGCGCACCATTCATACTTACCATACCGAGGGAGCTGGTGGTGGGCATGCACCGGATATTATCAAGGCGTGCGGGCAATCCAATGTGTTGCCGTCATCTACTAATCCAACTCGGCCTTACACCATAAACACGATAGACGAGCATCTCGATATGTTGATGGTCTGTCATCATCTTGACCCAGCTATTGCAGAAGACGTTGCATTTGCCGAATCACGTATAAGGCGTGAAACCATTGCGGCAGAAGATATCCTCCAAGATCTCGGTGCATTTTCAATGATTGCATCCGATTCACAAGCGATGGGCCGCATTGGTGAGGTTATTTGCCGTACATGGCAAACTGCGCACAAGATGCGTCAGCAGCGAGGCAGCCTTGCAGGTGACAAAGCCAATAGTGATAACCTGCGGGTTAAGCGCTACATAGCTAAATACACAATTAATCCGGCGATCACACATGGCATCTCACATGAAGTGGGGTCGGTCGAGGTGGGTAAGCTGGCTGATCTTGTTATGTGGAAGCCAGCATTTTTCGGTTCAAAACCTGCGCTCATTATAAAAGGCGGAATGATCTCCAATGCGCCAATGGGTGATCCAAACGCATCAATTCCAACACCACAGCCTGTGCACTATAGGCCGATGTTTGGCTCATTCGGCGCAGCAAGGAATGCAACATCAATGACGTTTATGTCTCAGCATGCCCATAGCCACGGCATAGCGGAGTCGCTTGGACTTAACAATTTAACGGCGGCTGTCAGTCATTGCAGGAATATCAGTAAGGCAGATATGGTGCACAATGATTGGCAACCCGACATCAGCGTTGATCCAGAGACATACCAAGTGGTAGCAGACGGAGAAACGTTAACCTGTGAACCGGCAACGATATTACCCTTGGCTCAACTTTATCAATTGTTCTGATTATGCTGATATTCAATAAACGAGTGGAGGGCAGTGGTACGCCAGATTATACCGTTGCATTACCTTTACATAAACGGGTGCGTGGGCGATTAAGGATAACCCTTGATGATAATACTGATGCAGGTATCGATATCGAGCGTGGTGATGTTTTAGAAGATGGTGCTTTGTTATCTAGCGAAGATGGTTCGATTTTAGCGGTTCGCGCTGAGCCTGAAGCTGTATCAGTTGCAAGCTGTGAAGATAGGCGGCTCTTTGCGCGTGCCTGTTACCACGTAGGTAATCGGCATACGCAAGTGCAGATAGAGCTTCATGAGTTGATCTATCTTCATGATCATGTGCTTGATGAAATGCTAACGGGCTTAGGATTGGCTGTGCGCCAGGAAAGTCGAGCGTTTAATCCAGAGAACGGTGCTTATACGGGTGAAAGCTCGCACGGCCACCATCATCACGACCACCATCATCACGATACCGATTTGGCGAACGATATCGCTGAGTCTTAATAGTGCTTCCTCAGTTAAAACTGCTCCAGCTACTCAGCCCAGTATTACCCGTGGGTGGGTACAGCTATTCTCAGGGGCTTGAATGGGCTGTTGAACAAGGCTGGGTGGTTACGGTTAACGATTTGGGGCAATGGCTTGATGAACTAATCGAAGGCCCGCTAACACAGCAAGAACTACCCCTTTTACGTCAGCTTTATTACGCCTTTGTTGATGATGATATTCAAGCTATTGAGTATTGGAGTAAGGCTGTTGTTGCTTTTCGTGATACAAGCGAACTGCGTGCCGAGGAACGCGCGCGTGCATTGGCCTATATGCGTGTTTTGGATGCATTGCCAGAGGTTATTGCTGAGCCCTATAGAGACAGCATGCAGCAAACACCGTTCGCTGCAATGGCTTGGGCATGCGTGAATTGGGGGATAGATGAGCAGTCACTCTTGCATGCATTCGCGTTTAACTGGCTTGATGCCTATATCGTCAATGGAGTAAAGATCATTCCGCTAGGGCAAACCGACGGGCAAGTAATGCTGCATGACAACTTGCCAAAATTAACACAAGCTGTAACAACATCCCTAACAATTTCAGCCGAGTCTATCGGTTATTCAGTGCCGGCAGTAGCGATGGCCAGCTGCGGTCATGAGTCGCAATATTCTCGCATTTATCGGTCTTAATTTATATCGGTCTTAATTTATGATGAATCAACCTAATACTAAACCTACTTCAAATCCCTTACGGGTCGGTATCGGTGGCCCCGTTGGTTCTGGAAAAACGTCGTTACTTGATGCGCTGTGTAAACATATGCGCAATGATTACGATATCGCCGTGGTCACTAATGATATCTATACGCGAGAAGACGCTGACGCTTTGGTCCGCTCTCAAGCGTTAACCTCCGAGCGTATTGTTGGAGTTGAAACAGGTGGCTGCCCGCATACTGCGATACGTGAGGATGCGTCTATGAACCTTGCCGCTATCGATCAGCTAACCGAGAAATTCCCACAGCTCGAAATTGTGTTTATAGAAAGTGGTGGCGATAATCTTGCGGCCACCTTTAGCCCTGAGCTAGCTGATCTAACGCTATACGTGATCGATGTAGCGCAGGGGGAAGAGATACCACGCAAAGGCGGCCCTGGCATTACCCGATCCGATTTGCTCGTGATCAACAAAACGGATTTAGCGCCTCATGTTGATGTGTCATTGGATGTGATGAAAGCAGATGCATCTAGAATGCGTGACGACAAGACGTTTATTTTTGCCTGTGTTAAAAAAGGGGACGGCGTTGTCGCCATTGCTGATTTTATCCGGCATCATGGCTTGCTGAATTAGTTGCGTGCTCCAGTATTTGGTGCAGCGTCACCAGTACGGCTTCAAGCCACCTCACGCAACAAGGTCGCAGGCGATACCGACAACGACCGAGCCACCCAAATGGCGCCTGCGCTTAAACACAAGCCGGTAATGGCGAAGGCAACGGCTACGCCACTCAACCAAGTAGGCAGTCCTACCGGCAGTTCAAGCCAAACAGTCGCTACCAGTGTACCCAGAACACCGCCGACGATACTGGCAAATACGGCAACGACTATTCCGAGTAACAAATACTCTATACCCAGTGCATGCATCAAACTTCGATGGCGACTGCCAATTGCATGAAGAATCGCGGCTTCTTGTAACTGCCGTTGCCGGTTTGCCGCAACAACACTAGCCAGCACGAGTAAGCTTGCCAGTAAACTGGTTAATGCGACCAGTGATACGGCCAGTGCTGCAGCGTTTAGGATGCGTTTGGCCGCAGCTAAGCCGCGTGAGGTGCGAATGGTCACCACTGCAGGGAACTCAAGTGATATGGTATTAGCAGCGGCTATATCTATCGGTATACCAGTATGCTCGTTCGAAACCGTATCACCCTGAAAAGCAATGCCGACATAACGCGTAATAAAGTCGTCTAACACGCCAGGGCTGAACAAGGCCTCAAACCAAAATCGTGTTTCAAAATTCCCTTGCGCGTAAATCGCGACTAGCTTCGCCTCCAGTGATTCACCCAATATGGAAAACGTTAGCGTGTCGCCAACCTGCACACCGATTTGGCCGGCTTCACGATCCTCCATGGCAACCAATGGTGGGCCTTGATAATCGCGTGGCCACAATACCCCGGAGCTTGCCCGAATGTTGTCGACACCTTCTGTAAGATAACTGAGCTTATGTTCATCGTTGGCTTCTAAAGCCTCGCTCGCATCATCTCGCGCAGACAACGGTTTTCCGTTAACCAGGGTTAACCGTCCTAACACCAGCGGCACTGTTTGCACATCGGTGACGCCGGGCGCATTGGCTACCGTATTTTTAAACGCGCCGATATCGGGTTTTTGAATGTCATAAAACGCAAGGCTTGGAGCCCGTGATGGCACAGTGCTATCGAGGAGTCGTAACATCGCAACAATCACAATGGTTGCTGCCACGAGCAATGTGGTTGCAATGCCTAACGACAATAACAACGGCTGCAACGGTGAACCTGGTTGGTCCATCCCCGCGAGGGCTCGACGAGACGCAAACTGTTTATCCAGTTTGCCCGATCGCACTATTCGCTTCGCTATACGCCGTATGATCACAACCAAGCCAGAAAGCGCTGCATACAGCAGTATCATCGAAACAACAAATCCGATGCCGATGATTTTGTCGGGCACCAATGCAATCAGTGCTAGTGCTGCCGCTAACGCAAGGGCCGCACATACTACCTTTGCTCGTAGCGACAACGCCGCTCTATTGTCAGATTCGGTGTCACCGCGTAACAGCGTGGCTGGCTCGGTGGACAGGCTACGAGCAAGGTTAGGTGCTGCAAATGCAAGGGCCGCCAACGTGCCGAAAGCCATTGACGCCAGTGTTGGCCAAACGAGTAAAGCAGGTGAAGTCGCTACTGGTAGCCCGCCACTTAAGTTTCGCGAAACGGCAAACGCAATCGCTGCACCAATAAGCGCTGCAATCGCACTGCTTAGTAACGCTACGATGAGGATTTCAATCACCATAATAGTTGCGCGCCAGTGGTCCCGCGCACCTATGGCTGATAGGGTGGCAAGGTCAGCACGTCGCGAATGCATCCACGCCGCGACACCATTAGCCACACCGAGTCCGCCCACCAATAAGGTGGCCACCGCGATCAGCAACAGAACCGCAGCCACTTCATTCAATCGTTCTGACACCCGATCATTGCGCTCTTCAACGGTACTCAGTTCAGCCGTATTGCTGGGGAATGCTGCGCGCCAATCATTGATAAAGTTTGTGGTGTTTCCATACACGCCGTTTTCCGGGTTTATGTCGGGGCCTTCTAGCCGGACGCGGTATTCGTATTCCACTCGGCTAGTCGGAACGATTAAACCGCTTGCATCGAGTGTTTGCTCGGATACCAGTACCGGTGGCCCACTTACGTCCGCGCTGAACGAGCGATCGGGTTGACCTTGAACAACCGCACGTACCGTCACGGTGACATTCCCGATTGTCACTGTGTCTCCAACGTTGAGCCCAAGATCAAATGCAAGGGCAGGGTCGATGGCGGCCCCGAAATTATCGGTAGCCTCTGTTAGTGTCATTGCAGGCTCGAAGTTCACGTCGCCATACAAGGGGTAATACTCATCCACGCTTTGTAATTCAATAACTGTGAATTCGCCATCATTGGTGCCCAGCATGGTACGAAATTCTATAAGGCGTGACACCGTGCCACGTGTTTCTATCCACTCTATAACTTGCGCATCAAGTGGTTCGCGCACTTCGACCTCAATATCACCACCAAACAACTGACGCTCTTCACTTGCTATGCCATCTCTTACCAGTGCCAGTAAACCGGTGCACGCCGATATCAACAACACACCGAGAAACAAGCTGGTGGCGAGTAGGTGCAATGAGCGGGAATCGCGATGACCGATTAGATCTCTTAGAAGAAACCGGAACATGTTAATTAACTTGCCTCATGTTTCCGCCGTTATGAGTTGCCCCTCATGCAAGCGCACCTGGCGCGAGCAACGGGCTGCGAGTGCTGGGTCGTGGGTGACAAGCATCAAAGTTGCATCGTTTTCTTGATTAAGTTCAAACAATAAATCGGCTACCGCTTCCCCGGTTTGATTGTCGAGATTACCGGTTGGCTCATCGGCCACCATTAACGCGGGCTGATGAATTAATGCACGAGCAAGTGCAACGCGCTGTCGCTCACCGCCGGACATCGCATTCGGGTAATGTTCCATTCTATGCCCAAGACCAACGCGTTCGAGTAACTCGGCAGCGCGACCTCGTGCGTTGTCGGTACCGGCGATGTCTAATGGCAAGGCGACGTTTTCTCGTGCGGTGAGGCTGGGAATGAGATGGAAATTCTGAAACACAATACCTATTTTGTCGCGGCGAAGATCCGCGCGCGCATCTTTAGATTGGGCGTGTAGCTCAAGGCCATCGAAGATAACGGAGCCACTGTCGGGTGTTTCTAAACCGGTTAACACCAACAAAAGTGATGTTTTACCTGAACCGGAGGGGCCAATAATGGCCACACTCTCGCCTTTGGCTACGCTAAGCGACGCACCAGATAGCACGGGTATTGAGGCGCCTGCAGCGCTGTAGGCGAGGTGAACGTCTTTAAGGGCAATCATGAGTGTGCAGCATCTTTGCAATTCAATTCACTGTTGCTCATTATACGCACAGCATAGACACGTCATAACAACAGCGAGCAGAAAATCCAACTCCTGCAGAAAAAAGGGAGGGAGTTTAACTTGAGTACTAAGCTGCTATTTTAGGTAAAAATTGTCCTTCTTCATACCAGCGCATAAAATCGTCGGCTGTAAGTGGCTTGCTAATGTAATACCCTTGAATATGATCGCAGCCAAATGATTGAAGCTTCTCTAATGACTCGATATCTTCAACGCCCTCTCCGGTAACCACACAATCCAGCTCGTGGCCTAGATTTATCATTGAACGCGCGAGAACCGCGTCGTGATCGTTCTGATCGATATCTTTGATAAAGGCGCGGTCAATTTTTAGATTTTTCACTGGAAATTTTTGCAGATAAGCGAATGATGAATGCCCTGTGCCAAAGTCATCAATGGCGAAGGTGACACCTAAGTTTGATAGTAAGGTCATCGTTTGCAGGGCCTTCTCAGGGTCTTCCATAACAGCATCTTCTGTTAGCTCCAATTCTAACGGGCTGGTGCTAAAGCTGCCTGTTGCTAACAATCGCGTTACCAAGGGTACTAATTCTCGATCGTAGAGATTCGTTGGAGATAAGTTGATGGCAAATGGAAGTTTGCAACCCTGAGCCTGCCACAACGCGCATTGTTTTTCTGCAGCGATTAACACCCAGTGAGTTAAGTTGTTTATCAATCCTGATTTTTCAGCCCAATTTACGAATTCAAACGGTGATATATGTCCGTACTCGGCGTCATGCCATCGCACCAATACTTCAACGCCTACGATCTGGCTTTGTTTTAAATCTAATTTAGGTTGGTATACAAGCGTAAGTTCATCGTTTTCGATCGCAGAGCTCAATCGCGCTAACAGCGTAAGCTTACGTACCGAGTGTGTATCGAAATCGTTGTGGTAATAGCAGGTTGCGGAGTTTTGGTTTTTGGCTTGCGCCAATGCGATATTGGCGAAACGGACTAGTTCTTCCGGTTCCGATGAGTGATCAGGAAAAGTCGAGATACCCAATCGGGCTTGCACTACAATAGGTACGCCATTTAGCGAAAGATTCGCTTCTAGTTGTTCATGCAAGCTATTTGCAATGGCTTGAGTTTGATTTTGATCTTTTTCGTGTGTACAAACTAAGCAAAATACATCTGCACCCATCCTAACGACATCAGTTTTGTCTGGCTCGATTGTTTTAAGACGATCACTCAGTTTGACCAATAGCTCGTCGCCCAATGTGGTTCCAAGCGTATCATTAATATCGCGAAACCCGACAACATCTACCTTGTATAGTGTCACGCACTGTGTGGTGGCATCTATTTGATCGATTTTGTCTTGAACGATTGTATTGATCAAACGCCTATTGGGTAATTTAGTTAGGGCGTCATGCGTTGCTAGGTAATGTAGCATTTCGGCATTTTCATCCGCTTTCGTGATGAAGCTATTGATGATATAGCTCGAACTCCACAGCCCCATTAACAGAACCAATAATACATTTACGACGAATTTACTCGAGATAAGTAACTCAAACATTCCATGCGTAGCAGGGCTTTTCACTACCGACGTGAGCCAAGCGTCTGAACCTTCTACCCTGGTAGACGAAATAACGTAGCTTTGCTCATTCACTGCGATCATGTCACGTACATTATTTTGTGTTGACTGGTCAAATTCAGCGGCTTTATTTAAAGCAGCCGATAACAGTGCTTGGTTTTTTACCCCTTTTTCAAACCTTAGGGGCAGAAGCTGCCCGGATTGATCGTGGTGTAACAACAGTTCAACTCCGGCTATTGAGTCTTCAACTATCAAACCAGCGGTGTCTACGCTTTGTTTAGAGTCATTTGCATCGCTATGCTGCGCAGGGTTAATGAAAAACGTTTGGATGATGTCACTTGCAACTTCTGCGTTCTTAGTTATTTTCTGCATAACCAATTTATGGTTTAAATCGAATATGAACAGACTAAAAATAACGATCACTATAGTGGTAGGTATAACGATTGAGAGTTGTAATTTCTTTATGAGGTTTCGATTGTTGTCAGAATTGGTGATGACTTCTTGATAGGTTTGTATATTGTTGGTTTTTGCCGCTTTGTAAGTGGATCTACGCAGCATTAAATAGGCCGGGCAAACTTTTAACGTTGCCGCGATGACGATTGCAAACCCTGCTAACCCAAGGGCGATGTCACTCATGACATAAGCATCTAATCCGCGACCACGGACAAATCCTAAATAAAGCAGACCCACACCTAATAGGATACGTAGGGTTCTATCTAGTTGACTGATATTATGATATTTGCTTAACAAAGTACTATCCAATAGATAGGCATACCGCTCGATTAATTTTACGGCAATTATGTTAACTACCTTCTTATCCCTTTTTCGGCTAGTTGATAGTCGTTCTTAACGAACATGCAACGGCAGGGGTTACATGGGTGTAGATAGCGTCATGTTCTAAAAGGCTAATAACATCTTACGGATGCAAGCGTCGGGGCTATGATTTTGGCTTAGATTGAATATTCTTGCGCTACGTAGCAAGTCGAGCGTTTGCACGTTACATGTTCACTAAAAATTGCTCGTGCTGATGCCGATACAATGGTTGCCACACTGGATTTTTTCATGTGTGTAAGAAACAACTCTTCCCACGAATCGTAGTAAGAACATACCTCTAAATATGCCTGTCAGTAGAAAACTAATAGTTTGGTTGGTTATTGTGCTTATTCCGGTTGCTGTTGCCAGTGTTGTTGCCATCGAGACTATCGATCATCGCTTATCCGAGCGTATTGAAACGGATTTGATGAACACTCGTCGCTTGGAGGCGAAGCGTATAACGGAGGCTTTATCTAATGCGCAACGCAATGTTGCCTCGCTTGCAAAAGAGTCTGAATTAGTAAATTTGGTTGCTAATCGGCACTCTGGTGATGCGGCGACTACGGATTTCTCTACATTATCGCAATTAGCGCATAATTATGGCAACGACGCGATACTCCCACTTCAAAGCCTAGCAGCGAGTCTGGCGGAAAAAACACGGGCTATAGATTCCGATATAGTTGAACTGCATATTACGGATACATCGGGTAAGTCTCTGGCTAAGACAGAAGGGTTTACATGGAATCCAACCGATATAAACAAACTGATTGCGGACGCAGTAAGCTCACGTATGCCAGTATTTGGAAGAGCATTTAATAGTCCGGTAGGTGAACACCGTTACGGAATGGCGGCGCCGATATTTAACGCGAGCAACACGGCGGTGGGTTTGTTGTTTGTTGAGGCTAGGTTAGAGCCGGTAGTGGGCTTAGTAGTGGAGCACGAAGGATTTGGCGAAACCAGTGAAGCCCATCTTGCACAGCCTACTGCCACGGGTGATGCTGAATTCATTACCTTGCTACGATTTAAAAGGGATGCGGCTTTTAACAAAATCGTGCCTAAATCGAAAAATTTACCGATCAACTGGTCATTAACATCGCCTGGTGGCAGGTTGGTACGCTCCCCGGATTATCGTTCAATCGATTCGATATTGGCCATCGAGACGCTCCCAGAAACTGGTTGGGGATTGGTCGTTAAAATTGATGCAGAAGAGGCGTTCCAGCCGGTTGCAGAGGTTCGTCGAGTCGTCTTGTATTCAGCGGCTTTTCTGTTGGTAACAATTATCTTTGGTTGGATGCTGTTTTTACGGCCGTTAGGTGGACGGCTTCGCATTCTAGCTAACGCCTCGGCGCGTATCGCGGGCGGTGACTACAAAATTATAATTGGTGACGGCTCCACTGATGAAATAGGGGAAACATCACGAAGCATAGATGACTTGTCCACGACGCTCATTCATGACAAGCAATTACGCGCAGTCGCGGAAGAGAAATTACAATTTCAAGCTAATAACGATCAGTTAACCGGATTATTCAATAGAACTCGTGGGCATGAAATTATTGCAGCGTTGGATGAAAACGAGAACCTGCACGAACATAAAGCCATACTGTTTCTGGATTTAAATAAATTTAAAGCCATTAACGACACATACGGACATGCAGTAGGTGACGAAATTCTGGTGGTGGTAGCGCAAAAATTACAAGAGGTGGTAAGCGAGAAGGCATCGATTATCCGCTGGGGTGGTGATGAATTTGTTGTTATCGTGGTAGATGAAGAGGCTGAAAAGGTAGAAGAGTTAATAGAAAGGCTAGAAGCTGTATTTTCAAAACCGTTTCAGCTGAGTCGGGGCGAGTTTTCGGTAGGTTGTAGTATTGGGCTCTCCAAACCCGGTAGCTCAGATCAGTCATTACTAAACTGTCTAAACGAAGCTGATTCGAATATGTATGAAAACAAGCGTTCAAACAATGGAATGTCTGGGTTAGACAATGATGTCGATAAGCTCGTTGCTGATGCAATCCGCGATTCGCGTGTACAGGTTTTGTTTCAACCTATCGTTGATGTTGGTACGCCATCATCGATGCGCTTACTGGGAGTTGAAGCGCTAGCCAGATTTATTTCCAGACAGGGTGAATTGATCACGCCTGGTGGTGTCATCCCGCATCTAAGATCGGAGGAGGTCAAGGCGCAGCTAGATACCTATGTCATGCAACAATCGATAGATGCAATCAGTGTGCTACAAAATAAGCGCACAGATTTTGATCATCTATTTTTGTCATTGAATGTTACTGGTGATACGCTCGCATCTAACTATTTCGGCCAGGCACTCGTTGAAAAACTCTCAAGTATGGACATCACAGCAGAGCGGATCTATTTGGAAGTATCAGAGGGAGATGAATTAGCCAGTCCACAACCTTTAGCCATGCTAAGGGAGAAAGGTGTAAAACTTGCGCTTAACAATTTTGGACAGGAGCACTCAACTATAGATCGGCTTGAATCATTGGATGCCGATATCATCAAGTATAATAGACAAGCATTCGTTGAAGAAATAGTCAATACGAGTAGAAAGAACAACACCGCCTTTGCATTGTTAAAGGCCTTTCTTCTTCAAAATTACACGTTAATAGCAACCAATGTAGAAACCCTTGAGCAAATGAACGAGCTAAAACAGCTGGGCATTCACTATCAACAAGGGTTCTTATTTGGCGGTGCTATTACAGGTGGGGCATTTGCTAGTCAATGGCCTGAGCCGGTGCGTACGATGAGCAATGAAGAACTTGGCCGTAGTAACGCGGCATAAGTTAGTCGCTTAATGCAATTGCATCAAAACCGCTTTTCTTTAACCCTTTTTGAATCTCATAAATCGATATCGGTACATTGGGTTGAGGTTGTGGGATTCGTATCGGGATATCCTTTAGGCGAGGTGTGATGGTGGGCTCGCCGCAAAGCATCCGCGTGTTGTAATCCTCAATGCCATTCCACTTTGTTAACGACCCAACAATTGGAAAAGCATCTGCTGCCATCATCTCTATAAATAATATTCGCCTTGAACGGCTAGAGGTGTTTTCTGCAGACCCGTGAACCATGCGCCCATGGTGTATTGAAATAGATCCTGCAGGGCCATTAAGCTCAACAGCATCTTTAGGGTTCAAACCAACATCTTGAGGTATAAATGCGCCGGCAAACACATCATCAACATGGTGATCGTAAACGGGCCCCTTGTGGCTGCCCGGGTACACCATCAATGGGCCATTCTCGCTGGCCATATCATCGATGATCACACCGATTGCAAGAATGTCGTCATTAGTGTGTGGGTAAAACGCATAGTCTTGATGCCACTCAACGGCAGAGCCATTTTCTGCAGATTTCATATTGAGTTTGGTGGTGTGTAGCCGTAAATTTGGTCCGATCAAATCTCTCGCTGGCGCTAGGATATGATCGGAGTGCATGAGTTCGTTAACCACATTACTTATAGTGTGCGGTAGCCTAATCCTGCGGACGCGGGGCTGTTCAGCAGTATGGCCATCTTCCAATTCGAGCCTGTCGTTAGATTCTGTTAATGAACGTGACTCTGCTTCAAAATGGCTAATTTCAGTTCGTATGCTCTCTATGATGCTATCTGGCAGATGATTCTCGAGAACCAAATAGCCAGATTCTTGATAGTCGCTTATTTGAGAGTTGGATAGAACCTCAGGCATTATTCGATTCTCCTGTATATTTTAATCACGCCTTGCCCGCTAAGATCCCACTGCAGTCATTCCCGCCGCCTTCGCTAAGATGACACTTAAACGACCGCTTCGTACCTATTTTTACGCTTACAAACAAATAAAGTCAATCCGAGCACATAGCCGTTACTCGCTAGTACAATGCAGTTACGAGCACGTTTATGCGCACCAATACTTGTGCCAAACATCAGAGGATAACGTAATGACAAACCCCATAATCGGCTTCATAGGCCTGGGCCTAATGGGCAGCAATATGGCCGAATGCCTACTGAGTAACGGTTTTAAACTGAATGTAATGGGGCGCAATAAAGAAGCGGTCGCGGCAGTTACCGCACGTGGTGCAACTGGAGTCAGCACACCGAAAGAGCTTGCAGAAGCCAGTGATATCATCATGCTATGCGTGACAACATCAGAGGTTGTCGAAAGCTTGATCTACGGCGATGACGGTATTTTGGCCGGTGTCAAAGAAGGTGCTGTAGTCATCGACTACGGTACGTCCATTCCGGAATCGACACGAAAAATTGGTAGCGATCTAGCCGCTAAAGGTGCGGGTATGCTTGATGCACCACTTGGCCGAACACCCGCACATGCCAAAGATGGTTTGCTCAATATCATGGCAGCTGGTGATAAAGAAACTTTTGAAAAAGTAAAGCCGGTGCTAGATGTTCAAGGCGAGAACGTTTTTTATCTTGGTGCGCTTGGGGCAGGGCACGTTACTAAGCTGATCAATAATTTCATGGGAATGACAACCGTTTGTGCGATGAGCCAAGCGTTTGCTGTTGCTGATCGCGCAGGTATTGAAAAGTCGCAACTGTTTGACATTATGTCTGCCGGCCCGTCCAACTCGCCGTTCATGCAATTTTGCAAAAAATACGCTGTGGATGATATTAGTGATTTAGGTTTCTCTATCGCTAACGCAAACAAAGACATCGCATACTTTGTACAAATGGTTGAAGACATGGGCACACGTGCACAGATCGCTGAGGGCACGGCGTCTAATCTTCAAGCTGCCTTGGATTCGGGTATGGGCGATAAGAATGTGCCTGAAATATTCGACTATTTCAAAAAATTAGATAAGTAGTTTTAGCGACGCGTGCTCGCAGCGATGGCGACGCACCAACACGCGGCATGTACCCAAATACAGATTTTTTTGTGTAGTTACACAAAGTCTTGAAGAAAAGGAAAAGCAGCCAATATGAAACAACAAACTGTTTGGATATTTAATTTTTCGGGATGGCTAATATTTACCATCTGTGCGCTATTTTTTCTCTGGGGTGCACTTCGTGCAGCGGATGCCATCAGCATTGTTGCCAGCGTGCTTTTTCTAGTGGGTTGTATTGTGTTCATTATCCCACTGTGGGCAAACAGGCATGACGGATAAAAAAGTAGGCGCAATGCCAAAATTGAGTCGACGCGCTCTTTTAAGCGGAGCAACTGTTTTTTTGGCATCTCCTCTTTCAGCTGAAACAAGCAGCTGGCAAGGTGTGGTGAATAGGGCACGTGGTTTAGAACAGTGCCGTGCGATCTCGATAGTCCAAAATGGAAAGCAAGTGTTGTCGGAAGTTTTTCGCGGCCCTGCTATTGATCAATTGGTGCCTATCAAATCCGTGTCTAAAACTCTAGTTGCAGCTCTTGCCGGGGCCGCAATTGATCGAGGTGAAATTCCAAGTGTTGAAACGACACTAGGCGAGATTGTTCCAGAGTTAATACCACCTAAAGCCGATAGCAAGGTTGCGCACATCACAGTTAAAAATCTGCTAACGATGCAGGCAGGCCTCGAGCGCACATCAGGCCGAAATTACGGTGCCTGGGTGAATAGCCGAGATTGGGTTGCAAATGCGCTGTCTCGTCCGATGGTGGCAGAACCGGGTACACGCATGCTTTACTCCACAGGTTCATCTCATGTTATGGGCGCTGTGTTATCGCAAGTGTCGGGAAAAAGCTTACTTGCGCTTGCTCGAGATCGCCTCGGAAAACCGTTGAGCATAGAGATTCCATCTTGGACCCGCGATCCTCAAGGCCGCTACCTTGGGGGCAATGAAATGGCGTTGACGCTACCGGCTATGATTAGTTTTGGGGAAATGTACTGCAATGGCGGGCGAGTGGGAAGCAAGCAAGTGCTAAGTGAGGCGTGGGTGAATCAATCCATGGTATCAGTAACGCGATCCGTGTATTCCGGCTTGGGCTATGGTTACGGTTGGTTTCTCGGGCAGAGTAGTGGTGCCAACTATGCGCTTGCACGCGGTTATGGCGGGCAGGTTATCTGCATTGTTCCAGAGTTAAAGCTTACGATTGCCATTACATCAGACCCAACGCGTTTGGCACGAAGTGCAGGCTACTTTGGGGATCTTTTGGATCTAATAGAAAACGGCATTATTCCGGTTGCCCGCCAGTTCTGAATTAGAAAATAGTATGATCGATCAGCGGCAGGAGCGGGTGCCGTTCCTGTTTATTGAGTAGCTTTATACACAATAATGAGTAAATGATCGCCTAAATCGCGTTTAAAAAACCAAGTGTCCGTTCTCCCGTCCAATAGGCTGCAATGGCAATACACGGTATTGCCATCACCCATTTAACCATATTGAATCGGTGTGGCATGAATTTACTGATTGCATAAAGCACGGGCCACAATATAAGCACAATAGCTAATTGACCTATTTCAACACCAACATTAAATGAAAGCAGGCTTATCCAAATATTCGACGATGTGACGCTTAAAATCTCTTGCAACACGAATGAGAAACCCAGCCCATGCAGCATGCCAATCAACATAGTCAAAACAAACGCAGACATATAATTCTCTTTGCTTTGACTAGCGTTTAATGCCATGACCGCCGCGATAATAATAGACACAGCAATGCCTGTTTCGATGAGCGGAATAAACCAAGCGGCGGATGGCACATAGCCGAAGAAACCTAGGGTGAGCGTTATGCTATGGCCAATAGTGAAGCCGGTGATTCTCCACGCTAGGCTGGTAATCAATGAAGCGCCAAGCACTAAGCACACAACAAACAGCACGTGATCATAACCAGCAAGAATATGCCGCACACCTTCTACAACAAAGGTTCGCGCTGCTTGCCAGGTTGAGCGGGATATCGCCACGGGTTCTTTGAGTAATCCCCGTATGCGAAAAATTGTTGGCTCTGCATCTGCGTAATCTAGAATCAAATTAGCTGTGTCTTCTTGGCCTTCTAATCCAGGATCCAAGCTGCTAGATAGTTGGTATGAAACGAGCGATTCCGCCGATGGGTAGAAGAGCTGCACATCAACAACGCTATCCCCAACAAAAGGTGCGGGTGTTACCTGTTCTTGTTCGCCGGTTTTAAATGCCCGCTCAGCCTCTTTTAATGTACTGAATGGTGGTTGTGAAATGCCGCGGTACACACGGACAGCTTTGACTTCTGGCACCAATTCAATATTGCTTGAAGAAACGATGTGCCCAACTGCTGCTAACTTACCAAGGCCTAATGCGTCACGCTCAATCGCGGCATAGTCAACGTAGTGCATCCATTCACCGTCTACTAGGGCATTGGTGGTGAAGGGTGCGGGTTCTTTTGTACCATCCGGTTGTTCATCACCGGCGAGACTGGCCACAAGGTAGGGCATGGGTAGCCGCAAATACACATTCAATCCATCGCTATGATGAGCTACATGGATTATCCGTAGATTGAGATTAAGATTAAAGTGGGCGTATGCGACGCTGGAGAATACCAGCGCCACAAGAAACGTAGCC
This sequence comes from uncultured Granulosicoccaceae bacterium, assembly GCA_938028465.1. GTDB lineage: Bacteria > Pseudomonadota > Gammaproteobacteria > Granulosicoccales > Granulosicoccaceae > Granulosicoccus. Next base: position 17,805 of record CALJAA010000047.1, read on the forward strand.
CAACGAATTAATAGTCGTTGGTTTTGCCGAGCAGAGAGCAATCCAGTAGTGTCCAATGAATCTGGATGTAAACTCTTAAGGCTGGGAAGATCTATTTCTCAGCGGTCACGATATTGTGAGAACCAAAATAATAAACGTGGCCCTCTTTACCTTCAAGATCTGCTTTTGTAATCACAACCGAAGGTGCATCAAGCATCGTATTTTCATGCGTTTTTGCCCATTCTGTTGCCGGCAAAAGTGTTGAGGTGTAGTAGGTCGTTTCAGGCACCAGATAGTGGTGTGGAATAGCAATATTAGCCTTTGTCATTTTAACGACAGAGTCGGCTTGTTCATAGTCCAGAATATGCTTCGAGCCGTCAACCGGTACAAAGATCACATCAACATCACCAATTTTCTCCAGCATACCTGGTGCTGGCTCCGGCCGGTTGTCGCCCCACATCAGTAAGCGCATACCGCCGGTTTCAATGATGTACATGGTGTTATCCATGTGGCGGTAGTTGTCGGTGCATGGGTCTTCACGACCTTCAAACTGTTTAACCGCTTCGGTCCAGGGTATCAGCCCTGGTGCTACGCACTGATGTTTGTCTGCCAGGCCAGTAATTTTGACGTCGCCCAATTCGAACGTGCCACCCATGCGATCAAGCAACATGTTAGCGTCAATTTTATCTAAGGCATCGTGATCAAAATGAGCATGTGTTGACATGCCGATGTCGACCTCTGCTGCTGGAAACTCAACGTGGTACCACAAGCCCCACGCACCTGACGGATCGTTACGCCACGGGTCAACGATGATTGAAATGCCTTTAGGGGAGGTGACTCTGAACGAAGAGTTGCTGTAGTAAGCCACTTCGACACCGTCTACCGCGTCGCGCGTGCCGCCCTCGTTTTGAATCTGGATGATACGGTCGTGATTTTTACCCGACATCCATGAGGTTAATCCTGTTGTTTCCTCAGCTGTCGCCATGCCTAAAATAACACTTGCGGCAATTAGTGATGCTAGGCCTACTTGCTGTTTCCGTTTTAACATGCGTCACCGTTATCTCTTAACCAGATTTGTCGAGTATCTCCGAATATAGAGTCGTATGCAAATCTGTACGCGCAACAGCTTCGCGGTCTGTTGTATTTATGTGAGTTTGAATTTAGATTGTTTTATATGGACGATTGGATTTTCTAAAATACCGGCATAGTAATCAGAAATACGACTAACGACAGTGGATGTCAGTTATGAAGAAGGACAAAATGTTCCAATTGGGCCGTTTTAGCTTAATAAGGTGGCGCTGTAGCGTATTTATTTTCGAGTAGGTCGCCCAATAGAAGCAAGGTCGCTAGGCTCTAACATTTCGCACTCATCGCGAATCATTTCAGCTATGTTTGATGGATAGTCACGGCAATCATCCGGGCGGTCGTTGTAAATTTCACAACGATAAACAGGCGACCCCGGCTCTTTTTTAAGCCACGGGCAAAGCTGTAACAGTACGCCCGTTTCTGGGTTTGCCCAAATTCTTTTATTGCTAACGTATTCGGCAATTTCTGGACGAAATACTTCCCAGTATTCTATCTCCTGCTCGGTAGCGGCGAGCTGCCCGTTGCTGTATTTAATGCAGCACTTACCGCATGAGTTGCAGTCTTTCATTAGTTCAACTCTAACTATTAAGTTATTTCAAATAAACCTGCAGCACCCATACCGCCGCCAACACACATGGATACCACGACATACTTAACACCTCTTCGGCGTCCTTCTATCAACGCATGCCCGACAAGTCGTGCACCTGTCATACCGTACGGGTGGCCAATGGATATAGCGCCACCATTAACATTGTAAATAGCAGGGTCGATTCCTAATTGATCACGGCAGTAGAGTACTTGGCAAGCAAACGCTTCGTTTAACTCCCACAGCCCAATATCATTAATGCTTAAGCCCGCATTTTTTAATAATTTTGGTATGGCATAGATAGGCCCGATACCCATCTCTTCCGGAGCATTCCCCGCAACCGCCATGCCTCTATAAATACCTAAAGGGCTTAGGCCTTGCGCTTGTGCCAGTTTGCTATCCATAACGACACAAGCCGAAGCACCATCAGATAACTGGCTGGCATTTCCTGCGGTGACGCTGCCACCTTCAATAACCGGGTTTAGTCCTGATAATTTTTCAGCCGTTGTACCAGGGCGATTACCTTCGTCTTTACTCAAGGTAACATTTTCAAACGTCTCTTCTTTTGTCTCTTTATTGCGAACAATCTTCGTGACATCAATAGGCACGATTTCATCATCGAATGCGCCGGCTTCTTGTCCAGCTGCCGTACGCTTTTGCGATTCAGCTGCGTAGGCGTCTTGTGCTTCGCGAGATATGCTAAATGTATTAACAACGTTTTCAGCGGTTTTTAACATCGGCATATAAGCATGCTCAGCGTGCGCAATGACGTTGTCATCTCTTTCATCGCTCACCCATTGCATATATTGGTTTTGCACAGCTGAAATATTATCCTGCCCGCCAGCGACCACAATGTTTTGTCCATCCACTATGATTTGTTTGGCAGCAGTCGCGATAGCCATCAGCCCAGAGGAGCATTGGCGATCAATCGTTTGCCCTGGCACGCTATGAGGCAAGCCAGCTGCCAATGAAGACAAACGCGCCACGTTCATGCCAGCCGTTCCGGCCGTTAACACTGCGCCAATAACCACATCATCTATTTCTGCTGGGTCAACACCAGCTCGCTTAACCGCGTGTGAAATCGCATGCCCAGTCATGGTAGGGGACTTAGTATTGTTTAACGAGCCTCGGAACGCCATACCAATGGGGGTGCGGGCAGTAGAGACTATGACGGCATCTTTCATACATATCCTGTGGGTTGTTATGGCTTATTCGGCATTATCGCGCAATTAGCGCCAAGGTAATGCTAGTTTTTTCGTTAAAGGCCGATCCCGTGTCCTTTCCTTCTGTAGAGTGCTTCTTTAGTGCGCTAGAGTGGGTTGGCGAAAAAGTGTAACAATGATTAGAACAAATTGAAGGATATGGATAAAGCATCAAATAATGACTTTGATCTTATTGTGGTCGGTGCTGGCATGGTCGGTATGTCAACGGCACTATGGGCTCAAAAAGAAGGAATCAAAACACTCCTATGTGATCCCAACCCACCAGGATCTGGAACCACTTATGGTTCGGCATGCACTATAGCCACCTATGCTTGCATTCCAGTCAACAGTCCATCGATATTCAAATCACTGCCTTACCTACTAACCAGCCGGGATAGTCCGCTTAGTTTTAACGTTAGTCATGGCTTAAAAAATCCTCGTTGGATGCTCGGTTTTTTAACTAATTGTCGTGCGTCACGGGTAAAACACATTAGCGAAGCCTTAGGCCAATTCTTGAACTATACGGATGCGGGGCTAAACCCTCTCATTGCCGAGGCGCAAAGTGAAGATCTCATCGTGAGCAATGATTGTCTCTATGTTTGGTCGAGCCGGGCAGGGTACGAGAGCGCGCGCGAAGGCAATGCAATGAGGGCGTCACAGGGAGTCAACTTCGACGAGTTAACATCTGACGATGTTAGACAGCTAGAGCCCAATCTTCAACAACCCATACACAAGGGGCTACTGTTCAAAGGTGCTAGACACATAAGCAGCCCGTTAGAGCTTGTCACAAGGATGCAAAAACGTTTCGAAGCACTTGGTGGAAGTTATTTGGCTCAGGGAGTTGAAGAATGCAAAGCAGATGATTCTGGCGTGACTGCCTATTTGAACGATGGTACACAAATACGAAGTCGGCAGTTGGCGCTGACCGCAGGCGCTCGCTCACGACAAATAAAAGGAACTGGAGCAACAAGCCTACCGCTAGGAACGGAGCGCGGTTACCACGTGCTTTACAGAAACCACGGTTCACGACTATCTCGTCCTGTAGGTTGGGCCGAAGCAGGGTTCTATGCCACACCAATGGCAGATGGCTTGCGCATTGCAGGAACCGTCGAGATAAACGCTATAGACGCAGCATTTAATAAAAAATGCACAGACTACTTGCAAGTTAAGTCACATGACATGTTTGGAGACATTGGATCACCTGATGACACGTGGTTAGGGCATCGTCCGACAATGCCAGACTCTTTACCGGTCATTGGTTATTCGAAAAATTCAAAACGCATCATTTATGCATTTGGCCATCAGCATATTGGCCTGACGTTAGGTGGTATAACTGGGAAAATAGTCACAGACTTGGCTCAGGGACGAGAGCCATCTTGTAATATTAACGATTTTTCCCCTGAACGTTTTAGTTGAAAAATTAACAATCACCATTTTCCTTAGGCAATATTGAAACTGAATGAGCAATTTCAAACTGATTTTAACTCGAACGTTTTTTTTCCTATTCTGCTTGCAATCAACCAATAGCGTTTTCGCTAGTGAAACGATTACTGTAAGTGATGGATTAAATATAAGTACTAGTAACCCTATGCTAGGTGATGAGTTTAGAGTGTATTTTTCATTGCGAGAAATTACCAACACGCCCGTCTCGTCTGTGCGTTTACAAGTCATGATGAGGAATCGTCGTGGAGGGAATAACATCTTGGTAAGAGATTTTGGAAACGTGAGCTTTGATGCTGGAGAAACACAAATATTCGGTTTCCAGTACTCGCTGGTTGATGATCTCGAGCTTCAGGCGGGTATCTATACGATGGCAGCAGGCTATACCTCGGTGAATGGAGAATTCACACTCTTTGATGAAGAGAATGATGCTGACAATCGGCGTAGGTTGGATGTTTCCAGGACATTGTTCGGCTTCGAAGGTTATATTTATGGCCGCACTGACAAGCAAGAATATCGATGGATTGGCCGATTGCCATCAGGTGAATTTGGTCATACATGGATAGATGAAGCGTGTGTACGTTTGTTTGGTGCAGCAAACCAAACAGGAGATTGGTTACAGTTATCTTATCTAGCGCCAGCTGGAGAAAACGTTATTGCTAACCCGTGTACCGGGGGCTTGGTTTATCCAAACAACGTGGAGCTGTACTCTGGCGTAACGATACGTCCTTCTAACCCCGTATTGGGTGAGCGGTTTGAGGTATTTTTTGATCTTAATGAAACTGATTTAAGGCCTGTGACTTTTTCGAACGTGCAGGTATCGCTTGAGAATATTAGCTCTAACGTTACCGCTACCGTTAATTTGGGAGAGGTAAGATTTGATCCGGCGATGGGTAGACGATTGTCTGCGGTGTTTGATTCAAGCGAACTAGAAGCTGGTACTTATCGAGCCCTTGCGCGATATCAGTTGCTTGATGGGCCTCTGACAAATTTTGAAGTGCAGGGGGATTCTGCTAACCCACAATTATTTAACATACAAAGCGGCCCTGCATTGTCTTCCGACGGGTACGTGTTCGGCCGAACTGATTCAACTGAATTGCGTTGGGTGGGCATCACAACTATTGGTGCTGTTGGTCATACATGGATAGATGAAGCGTGCGCGGTGTCGCTCGGTGGAGTAACTGAAAGCGGTACTTGGGCTGATCTAACTACTTTGGCTCCAGCTGGAGATGGAAGCGTTTCAAACCCCTGCGATAATGACAACGATGAAGTGCCGGACATTCTTTTCATCGACGACGGCGGTGGCTATGTATTCAGTCGAAATGATGCATCTGAGTTTCGTTGGGTAGGCCGTGCACAGACAGGCGAATTTGGCCACACATGGATTAGTAGCGAGTGTGCAATAGCGCTCGGTGGCGCGGGCATCAGTGGAAATTGGCAACGGCTGAGTGGCTTAGCACCTGCTGGAGATCAAACCGTTTCCAACCCCTGCGATAGTATTAATGACTTTTTACAAGGTGGTGATGGCTATGTTTTTAGCCGAACTGATTCACCTGAATTTCGATGGATTGCGCGAACAGCTAGTGGTGAAGTTGGGCATACTTGGGTAGATGAACAATGTGCGCAATCACTTGGTGGTGTGAGCGCGAGAGGTGATTGGCAAGACCTAAGAACTCGAGCGCCCGCTGGCGATTCTAGTGTGCCTAACCCTTGTTGATTAGCTAAAGTTTTTCATTGGAATTATATGACTACCAAGATTGTCCAGAAACACCCCGACCGTGGCACCCGTGAATTCGAACTGGTTGACGATGCCATTGAATACCGCATCTCAAGCCCTCTCGGTGATGAAGAGCTATCAGTCGTGCTGTCAGTGTTATCGCCCAAGCCTGTTGTGGATGGGGAGATGATGTATTTCATGAGTGAGGTCAATCGCGAAGCACTGATCAAGCTGTTTGTCGATCTGCCCAGTGCACATGAGTTTGCTGCGTTTGTGAACACCTTGAAACAGCGCATTAAGGAAGAAGACTTCGGCAACCTCAGTGCTGATAACCGACAATCCGCTATTACGCGAGAGCAGGTCGACACCACCATCCGCATGCTGGAAACTAACATGGATCCCGCTAGCATCGATGAGCTGCTGTCGACTCTACGCGGCCTCGCTGAAGCGCCGGATGATCATGAGCGGCTTAACCAGGTTGTGGAAGCATTCCACCGTCTTGGTTTTCAACAAGGCCCGGTGCTTAGCTATACATCATTCTTCAATACGCTGCTTTCAAGCACGGATTTGGATGATTTTGGTTAAGATATGACAGCGAAAGTCGAAATCTACGGTACTAGCTTTTGTCGTCATTGTTTAGCTGCGCGTGCATTGCTAGATTCAAAGCAGATCGACTACACCGAATACCTTATTGATCTTATGCCTTTGGAGCGTGGTGAGATGCTGCGCCGCTGTGGGCGGAAAAAAGTGCCGCAGATTTTGATTAATAACGAACCCATTGGCGGCGATGAGGATCTTATGATGCTTGATGCAAGCGGTGAGCTGGATCAGCTATTAAAGCATCCTTGAAAAAGACAGCAGAGGGATGTTTACGTGAACGATGCCCTCAATTGCAATCCGCTGACTGCAACTATCCCACCGCCTCCTTCATCTAACCGCGCCACCAATAGCCCGCGATCCTTTCCATTTAACCCAATCAAGGTTTGAGACAGTGTGGCTAGGCCCGCTGAGTGGGGTTTAACTGACCGATGGCGCTACTACCGTGCTCATACAAAATGGGTTTTATGTACTATTCTTCGAGTGACTCTGAACTTAATCCGCTCGGTATTAGTAACCGTGAGCACGGAATGACAAGAAACACAAAAGCACTGCTATATTCAGCCTTAGTCTTTCCTGGCTGTGGGCAATTTTCCTTAAAGCGATATAAAACCTCGGCGTTATTCATTGGTTTGTCTGTTATAGCTATTATCTATATTATTGTAGAGGTAGTCGAGAAGGCACATGTTATCGTTGGCAGAATAGTTGCAGGCGAAATTTCACCTGACTATTTTGTGATAAGAAAATTATTAATGGAGCAGCAAAATAGTGCTGATTCGAATTTATTGACGATTGTACTCTACTCGCTTATCGCTATTTGGTTGTTCAGTATTATTGATATTCTGCGGTTAAGATTTTCTGAATCTTCAAATCATAAGTAAAAGCGCTTTTCAATTAATAATAAGGAAATGAAAAAAAGATGAAAGCCCTAAGTTTTGAAGGAAAAGGATTTGAATATTTTAAAATATGGATAGTCAATATCATATTAACGATAGTAACTTTGGGCCTCTATCATCCGTGGGCCAAGGTTCGAAACGCACGCTATTTTTTTGCTAACAGCAAGCTTGAAGATCAAAATTTTGAGTATCACGCAACAGGTAAGCAACTATTTATCGGATATCTAATCGCCATGGCATTGGTGATTGCTTACGTCATTTTGCAACAGGTTTCACCTATAGGTTCCTTGGTAGCGATCGGTATTTTGTTTATTGCGTTTCCTTGGATTATTTGGCGCAGTATGAAGTTTAATATGCGCATAACCAGCTTCAGTAATGTTCGGTTTGGATTTGTTGGTGGCTTAGGTGGTTCCTATTTTAACTTTATGGTTTTGCCAATACTGATTTTCATTGCATTTTATTTACCACCGCTTGCAATGGGCATTGCTGCCAAAACTATGTTGGGCTCCTCAGTAAAGCTCGCATCGGCGGCTATTCTAGTGGGCACTATAGTTTCATGGGTTGTGGCGGTTTACATCTATGGGCTAATGAAAAAGAAAAACACCAAATACATGATAAACGGTTCGCGCTATGGCCAAGGCGAGTTTTCAACTGATGTTCAAGCTGCTCCATTCGTGATAATTCTGCTAAAAACTATAGGTCTGTTTATTGTGGCCGTAGCGATTATCTTGTTGCTTGCAGCGTTGTTGGCGGCGAGTACAGGGCTTGTTTCAGATCTGATGCAGTTAGCGCCCAATTTAGAAGATCCGCAGGCAATAGAAGAAACTTTTCGCAATCCGATGGTGATAGCGTTAATCGCTTTTTTCTATATTGGTTTTATATTTGCTGCTATCATCTTATTTTCCTATTCATATGCAAGACAACGCAAGTACATTTATGCAAATACAAAACTTGATGGAGAGATTGCATTCGCATCAAGTTTAGGGGCTCGTAAAATTGCTTGGGTGAGTGTCTCCAATATGTTGTTGGTCATTATAACTTTAGGATTAGCAACACCTTGGGCTAAAGTAAGAATGGCTCGAGTACTACTTGAAAACACACATGTCGATACCAGTATGGGTTTTGATAACTACATCAGCCAGAAACAAGACGAGCAATCGTCGCTGGGTGAGCAAATTGGCGATGCCTTTGATGTTGATGTTGGCATAGGGCTATAAAATTTGATTAATGGGAAATGGTTTGAACAGGGAAGCGCTGCATCCACCAATGC
>CALJAA010000048.1 GCA_938028465.1 uncultured Granulosicoccaceae bacterium
GAAAGTGACGAACAGCATCAGCTAGTGGATAACGCGTTAGAACAATTAAACGATCCGACTCAGTTATTCGTATTCAACGATGGCGACTGCTCACCAAACGACATTAGCATCGAGAGTGCTATGTCTGACGAGCACGACGACGAGCACGACGACGAGCACGACGACGAGCACAAAGACGAACACAAAGACGAGCACAAAGACGAGCACGACGATGAGCACAAAGATGAGCACGGAGATGAACACGATGATGAGCATGCGGGCGAATCAACGCATACTTCTGTGTTAGCTATTTATAGCTTCGAGTGTAAGCAAACTAAAAAGCTAACTAGTATCGACGCATCGCTATTTACTGTTTGGCCGGGTTTTCAAGACCTCGACGTTCAGTTAATTGGTGACAAGGGGCAAACCCTGGTTGAACTCGATCCTGAGAGCACCGTTATTGATATTGAGCAAGTGCAGTAATCCTTACGATGAACGACAACACTCAACCCATTGTTCAACTGCGAGACATTGAGTTTGCTTGGCACCGGAACTTAGATCCGGTGCTAGCCATTGAGGATTTTGCAATTGCACGTGGCGAGCATGTTTTTCTTAAAGGATCTTCCGGGTCAGGCAAAACAACGCTTCTAAATTTAATTGCGGCTGTACTCCAACCTCAGGCTGGTAGCATCACCATTGATGGCCAACCTTTGGCAGAGTTACGCCGCTCGAAGCGAGACCAGTTTCGTGTTGATCATATTGGGCTCGTATTTCAGCAATTCAACTTATTACCTTTTCTATCGGTTGCGGAAAACGTTCAATTGAGTTGCCGATTCTCTAGTTTGCGAAAATCACGAGCCTGCCAAGCTGGGCTAAGCTTAGATCAAGAAACTGATCGATTGCTCAGCGCGATGAAGTTGTCACCCAATGAGATTAAACACAGAGCAACATCAGAACTCAGCGTAGGTCAGCAACAACGTGTCGCCGTAGCAAGAGCCTTAATCGGTAGCCCACCACTCATCATTGCTGACGAACCCACATCCTCTCTTGATAGCGATTCGAGGCAAGCGTTTCTTGATCTGTTATTCAGTGAAATAGAATCATCAGGCTCTACCCTACTGTTTGTGAGCCATGATGCAGCACTGGCTAGTTCGTTTGACCGATCCGTTGATTTGCAGGATATAAACCGGGTTGCGTCTCCTAATGATTTATCGGGTGAATTGCCATGATCGGCATTGCCTGGAAAAGCTTATGCAACCGATGGCCAACTGCATTGTTAGCCGTGCTCGCCATTGCGATGAGCGTTGCATTAATACTCTCGGTTGAAAAAATACGTCGTGATGCCCGCAACAGCTTTGCACAAACGGTATCAGGTACCGACTTAATCGTCGGCGCTAGAAGTGGTTCAGTTCAACTACTGCTCTACTCTGTATTTCGAATCGGCAGCCCCACTAACAATATAAGTTGGCAGAGTGTAGAAGAAATTAGTGAGCGTAAATCAATCGACTGGATCATTCCATTATCGTTGGGTGATTCTCATGCAGGCTTTCGAGTACTGGGCACTACCGATGCCTACTTTGAGCACTACCGATTTGGTGCAAAACGCAATTTAGTTTTTGCTGAAGGTAAGCAATTTGACGATGTGTTTGATGCGGTGATTGGTAGCGAAGTGGCTGCAAAACTTGATTACCGTGTGGGCGATGAAATAGTCGCTGCACACGGTACAGGTAACGTGGCATTGGTGGAGCACGAAAGGCAACCGTTTAAAATCAGTGGTATTTTAGAACCAACCGGTACACCAGTGGATCGCGCGATTCATGTGAGCTTGCAAGGTATCGAAGCTATGCACGTTGATTGGCGAAATGGCGCAACCGTTAAGGGAGAAGGCACAACGGCTGAAACCATACGCACCATGGACCTAAAACCCACTGCCGTTACCGCGCTACTCGTTGGGCTCAAATCCAGAGGCACAGTGTTTCGTGAACAACGAGCGATTAATACCTACAGAGCTGAGCCCCTACTAGCCATATTACCGGGCGTGGCATTACAAGAATTATGGAGCCTGGTAAGCGTTGCCGAAATGGCCTTAATGATTGTGTCGGTAATGGTGGTCATAGCCGGGTTAGTCAATTTGATGTCTGTGTTACTAGCAGGATTGAATGAGCGGCGACGTGAAATGGCCGTGCTAAGATCAGTTGGAGCACGCCCAGAGCATGTGTTTGTGTTGCTCTGCATTGAATCCACATTGCTAACCTTAGGTGGCATAGTGGCAGGTTTATTGATGCATTACATTATCACTGGGCTAGGTTCGCTCTATTTAATGCAACGTTTCGGGCTGTCTGTGCAACTTTCGCTACCGCAAAGCATCGAATTGAAAATATTAGCCAGTGTGGCCGTCGCTGGGCTCCTCGCCGGTATGATTCCAGCCTTTCAGGCATACCGAAAATCATTAGCGGACGGGCTCTCGCAAAAACTGTAATGTCTAGCGCATTTGGGAATAGGAATATGAAAATCAAACTAATCAGTATTATCGGCGCTGCTGTTGTGCTCCTATTCAGTGTAGGTAGCTATGCCAACTGGTTTTCGTTGTTTGATAAGGATTTTGCTAACAAACAGAATGCCGAAACTACAACAATAGAATGGGATGATTTAATCCCCGACGATTTCGTGCAGCCTGAAAATCCTTTTATGACAATGACTCAAGAAGAGATAGACCTGTTGCTTGATGGCAGCGATGAATCAAACGCTCGACTAGCCCAGCTAGAGGCCGACTTTAACTACGCGCCCGTTGTTGATGAACTAGACGGTAAGCGAATTAAGCTAGCGGCCTACATCACACCACTGGAATTTGATGGGCAAACTAAGATGAGTGAATTTTTGCTCGTCCCCTACGTGGGTGCTTGCATGCACACGCCACCACCTCCGGCGAATCAGGTTGTTCATGCACAACTACAAGAATCCATGGAATTCAAAAGTATCTACGACCCTGTTTGGGCTATCGGCACGATACGCACCGAAACGGTGAAAAGCGATCTTGCCGAATCTGGATATAAGCTTGAGATTGAAGAGGTGCTTCCTTACAGCCAATAGCTTGTATTGAACAAAAGGCAGTACCCAAAACGCTATATTTTTACCGGGCGATTGGTGAAATCTTGCAAATTCGTAAGGTTTTATTTTGGCCTCTTGAAATCCAATTTTCGCACCCCTAACGTTTCCGCTCAGATTGACTAATCCTGTGCACCAAACGGCAAAAAAGCCGAGCGTGGAGCACTGTGCGGGCTGAGCCCATCTGTAGTGCATCACTCTATTTTCTGTTCGCAGGATTTGGCAATCACGTGCATAGCATGAGCAACACATTCAGCGATGTGTTGCCAATGCGTCGATTGACTAAACGCTTATGAGGATATAGCGATGCTGGAAGTACAATCCATCAGCCGTCACTACGGCGATCTGAAAGCGGTAGACGAGGTCTCGTTTACCATTAACTCAGGTGAAATTGTCGGGCTCCTAGGGCACAACGGTGCTGGCAAAACAACCATCATGAAAATGCTCAGCGGCTACCTTGAGCCAGATGCGGGCAAGATACTATTTCAAAACAAATCGATCAATCTCAACGATAAGGACTTGCAGCGCTCATTAGGCTATCTGCCCGAAAACCTCCCGGTTTATCCCGAACTCACAGTAGCCAACTACATGGACTACGCCGCTGAGCTCAAAGGATTAAAAGGTAAGCAAAAACGGCAATCGATACGTGAGGTCATTGAAGCGACGGATCTGCAAGATCGATTTATCTCACCCATATCTACGTTGTCTCGTGGTATGAAGCAACGCGTTGGTGTAGCTCAAGCCATTCTTGGCAACCCGTCTCTGCTGATTTTGGATGAACCCACAAATGGCCTCGACCCTGCTCAAACCGAATCGATGAGAAAACTCATTAAATCGATTGCTCAATCGGCAACGGTCATACTCTCAACACATATCATGCAAGAAGTAGAAGCCTTGTGTGATCGAGCATTGATCATCAGACAAGGCACACTCGCAGTCGATACCTTACTAAACGATTTACAAAATACAAACCGTATCGTGCTGGAGACCACAGCTGATGAACACACATTAGAAAATGCGCTTAAACCACAAAGTTGGTTTGTATCGCTAAGGCCAATAAGCTTAAGCCGTTCGCCTGGTAACGCTGGCGCTTTCGTTATCGAAACAGTTCCGGAACAGAGTAATAACAACGCCGTTGAGACATGCGCCATTCACCTCGTCAACAAAGCAATCCCTATTCTATCCATCAAACCGGATCAGCAAGACTTGCAAAGCTTATTCATGGATGTGAATGATTCAAACATCAAACTCAATACACAGCCGGAGGTAGCCAATGTCGCATGAAGCAACCCCTGCCACACTAAAACAAAACCACTGGCGAATTGTCTGGCAAGTGGCCCGCAAAGAGATGACTCTGTTTTTCTCATCGCCAATTGCTTGGTTGTTTTTTTGCTGCTTTGCAGCGCTTACGCTATTTATCGTGTTTTGGGGTGAAGCCTATTTTGCGCGCAATATAGCGGACGTGCGGCCCATGTTTGAATGGATGCCTATTTTGCTCATTCTATTATGCAGCACACTCACCATGCGCATGTGGAGCGAAGAGCGCCGCACCGGAACACTCGAGCATTTAATGACACAGCCAGCGTCGCTTTGGTCTTTTGCCGTGGGGAAGTATCTTGCTTGCCTGGGGCTACTGATACTGGCGCTGTTAGTCATGTTGCCGCTTCCTTTAACGTTATCGTACCTAAGCGATATCGATTGGGGGCCTGTATTGGCCGGCTACTTAGCAACCATCCTACTTGGTTCCGCTTATCTATCCATAGGCTTGTTTGTATCGGCGCGTACTCAAAATCAGATCGTCAGCTTGATTGGTAGCGTAGCGTTGTGCGCTTTGTTCTATTTCATTGGGCACTCAGTTATTGTTGATACCTTGGGACAACGCGGCGGTGAATTCATGCAGAGCCTCGGTACTGGCTCGCGCTTTGATGCCATCACCCGAGGGATAATCGACCTTGCGGATTTGGTTTACTACATAAGCCTAGCCTTGGTGTTTTTAGTGTTAACGGTATATTCCATCGAACGAGAGCGGTGGTCTAAAACTGGAAAACACAACGGGCACCGACGTTGGCAAGTCGCCACCGCCCTAATGGTATTAAATGCCATCGCATTAAATTTATGGGTAGGCCAAGTAGATGGTTGGCGATTGGACACTACGCGAGGTAAACAATACACCTTGTCTGACGCCACTAAAAATTATTTAGCGCAGTTACAAGAACCCCTAACCTTACGCGGCTACTTCAGCTCCAAAACACACCCACTGCTAACACCATTGGTACCTCAAATGCGTGACTTGTTGAGCGAGTACGAAGTGGCCGGAGAAGGCCGCGTGCGAGTTGAGATAATTGACCCGATTCAACACCCAGAAGCAGAGGCAGAAGCCAACCAACAGTTCGGTATTGAACCCGTCCCTTTTCAAGTAGCAGATCGTTATCAGTCATCAATTGTGAGTAGTTATTTTGATGTACTGGTTCAATACGGCGACGAATATGATGTGCTGGGGTTTCGAGATTTAATCGATGTGAAAAATCAATCTCATGCGGATATCGATGTACAGCTTAGAAACCCAGAGTACGATTTAACCCGATCAATTAGAAAAGTGCTCACCGACTTTCAAAGTGCGGGCAATGTATTCAACAGTATCGACTCCCCTGTCAACCTAACCGTATACGCGTCAAACGATGCACAGTTACCAGACGACTTAAAAACATTTAGGGAAGCAATACAAAGCACAGCTGAAGACTTAGCAGCCACATCGAGTGGTAAACTCAGCGTTAATATTATTGATCCAGATGCAAACGGTGGTGCAACAGCAAACAGCTTAGCCAGTAACTATGGCCTGCGCCCAATGAGTGCTGGATTGTTTAGTACTCAACAATTCTGGTTTCATATCTTATTGGCAGCCGAGGGCCAACTCGTCCAAATTCCATTGGATGATTTAAGCACAGCTGCATTTGAAGCTAATCTTGATAAGGGATTAAAGCGTTTTGCGAAAGGCTTTACACGCCGCGTAGGGTTAGTAGCACCGCAGCCCGACCAATACGGACAAAGTAGCGGTGGCAGTTACCTAACACTGGAAGACTATCTTCGTACTGAATACGATGTGGTACGCGAAGATATCAGCGATGGTGCGGTAGCCAGTGATATCGAACTATTGATTCTTGCGGCACCAAAAGCGCTCGACGAAAAATCCTTGTTTGCGGTAGATCAGTTTTTGATGCAAGGCGGCACCATTATCGCCAGCACAGCCAATTGGCAGGCTAATCTCTCAAGAAATAACCTGGATTTGAGCCCACACGATTCAGGTTTAACTGATTGGCTTAAACACCATGGCATCACCATTGGTGATGAGCTCGTGATGGACCCTCAAAATGCCGCGTTCCCTGCCCCCGTCATGCGCAATGTAAACGGCTTACAGATACAGGAAATGCGCATGCTCGACTACCCATGGTTTGTCGATGTTCGGCGTAATAGTATGAACGGCGATAATCCGATTCTTGCAGGTGTCGAGCAAGTCAATATGACGTGGGCATCGCCAGTCAGCTTTTCAAGCGACAACGATAACGCTGAGAGACAATCATCAGTGTTGTTATCAAGTTCTAACAAATCGTGGTTGTCGACATCCAGAAATATCATGCCTCGTATCGATGAATCAGGACGTGGAGTTAGCCCTTGGGCACCTGAAGGGGACACCGGCTCGCACGCGCTAGCCGTGGCAAGCACGGGTCAGTTTGAATCATTCTTTGCTGGCAAAGCGTCCCCGCTGGTTAAAGCGGTGAATACCTCCAATGAAGATACGCAATCAGATGTAAACGTATCAGACGGCCTTGCGGCGGTAGACAATCTCGCAGCGGAACTCTCAAGCGATGCAAACGCTACCTCAGAGACCGATGACGAAGCCGCAGACGAAGAGCCAGCGCTAAGTGAATCATTAGACGCAGTCATCGAACGCTCGCCGGAATCCGCTCGTTTAGTGGTATTCGGATCTAACGACTTTCTACGTGATCAAATCACACAAATGGCGGGCTCTGCCAACGGTACTCGATACCTTGCACCCTATCAGCTGATCGCTAATGCGGTGGACGTTGCCTTGGATGATACTGGGTTGCTTAATATTCGTAGCCGAGGACAATTTAATCGCACCTTACCACCCATGGAAGATAGCTCAAGACAGTTCTGGGAAATCCTTAACTATGTGCTTGCGGCTGTTGCCATTGCCGCTTTATACCTCATCGCTCGGCTGTGGAGACGTTCGAGTGAAAAACGACAACTTAATTGGATAGCATCATGAGTACCCTAACTAAGCATGAGCCACTCGCTAGCTCAACTAAATTATTCAACAAACTACAAGGACTATCTAGCAGCTTAGGTGGTTTTGTCACCGCGATTAAGCACAGCCGGCTAGCTCAACTGTTAGTCGGCCTACTCGCATTCCAATTGTTATTATCCATTGTGCTAGCCGTGCAATCATCACAACAAGGGAATTTTGCAAGTGGTGAGCCGCTGTTAAGCGCAAGCGCTGCTGATATCTCTAAAATTGAAATAAGCGACGCTGAGAGCGCCATCACACTCATTAGAAAATCTGATAAATGGCTTATTGACGGCGATAACCAGCTACCTGTTCAGGCCAATAAGGTCGAAAACATACTCGATACCATCACAATACTCAAACCTGGCCTGCCGGTAGCAAGTAGTGAGGCCGCTCGTACGCAGCTCAAAGTTGCCGATGACGACTTCATGCGACGCGTTAGCTTGAGTGGAGATGAGATGGATACGACCACCTTTATACTGGGCACATCCCCTGGTTTGCGTAAATCTCATTTGCGTCGAGCTGATGCCGGCGAAATTTATTCGGCATCACTCCCCACCTCAGATTTACCTAGCGATGTGAATAATTGGCTAGACAAGGGTTTGTTATCCTTTAACAATATTGTTTCGGTAAAATCAAACGACGTACGTTTCACGCTAACAGGTGAAAACGAAGATAAAGCATGGTCGGTGTCCAAGCCATCTGATGAGAATAGAAAAATCGACACCGATAAGTTTGAGGCCGTCATTAACGCTTTACAAAGCATGCGTGTCATCGGAGTAGCTGATGCAGAGCCCACTACTGAGGCGGATGAGCCCAACGAAATTGTCGAAGTGCAGATAGCATCAGATAAGCCTGAGACAAAACTCACAATTGAAAAAAAGGGAGATATCACTACGGTTAAACGTGACGATATTGCTGGTGTGTTTACATTAGCTGCCACTCAGTTTGAACAATTTTCGGCGCTTGCCGCATTGGAGGGTTTTATGACTAATGAGGCAGCAAAGATTGACGAGGAAGCCGATCCCGAAGCTAAGCCCATTGAGAATTCAGCGGAGAAATCCGCGGATAACTAGTTGTTGCTGTACGTATGATGCGCAGATAACACTGCTGTGCGAGTTATCTGCGCATTACATCAAACTTGGCGGTGCGTTCACTAGAGTAACGGCCATTCAGTAGCTTCAAAAACAACTAGTGCTCCGGCTCATCCCCAATCTCAGCCATTTTCTTATCCAGCAGCGCTGTCATGTCCGCCACCACGCCTTGATATGAAGCATCAGTATAAACATTAAATAGCTCTAGCGGATCCTCTTCGCAATCAAACAACTCCCACTCTCGATCTTCACCTCCGTGGTTTGTACCGGGTAATCCATAGCCTTCGTTGTACCAGTAGATAAGCTTATAACGCTGATTGCGTATGCCGTAGTGCGAATAGGCGTTGTGATCTGGATCCCTATGCATCCAATATCGATGATACGCAATATCAGGCCAGTCGCTTGAGGCAGTGCCATTAAGCAAGGGGCGGAAACTATTACCTTGCATATAACTTGGAATAGCAAGGCTAGCTAAATCCAAAAAGGTGGCGGCGAAGTCCACGTTGCAAATAACATTTTTGCACACTTTTCCAGATTCGATTTCGTTTGGGTAGCGAACGAGAAACGGCATTTGAAAAGACTCTTCGTACATAAATCGTTTGTCAAACCAGCCGTGCTCTCCAAGGAAGAAACCTTGATCAGAGGTATAGATCACGATAGTGTTGTCGGTCAATCCACTCTGATCAAGATAATCCAGCACTCGCCCTACACTTTCATCAATCGAGGCAATAGTACGTAGGTAACGTTTTAAATACCGTTGATACTTAAAATGGCTTAACTCTTCATTCGTATTAAACGTAAAGAGTTCACCCGAATCTTTATCGATTAATCGCAAGCCCGACACATCGCTCGGGTTCGGTATTTTGCGCCTTGTACTCTTTAGGGTTGCACGCTCACCAACTTCTGACCCACCTTCAGGTTGTATTAAGCCTAAGTCGGCATAGGTCATGTCATCCTTGATGCGCATTTTGGCCTCAAAGGCCGCCTTCGCACGATTCTTATAATCATCGTCGAAGGTCTCTGGAATGCTGATATCGTCTTGATAAAGATGGCGGTTTTTTGGATGCGGCTCCCACTCTCGATGTGGCGCTTTGTGATGGCACATTAAGAAAAACGGCTTGGTTTGATCCCGCTTATCCAGCCACTCCAGGCTTTTATCGGTGATCACGTCAGTGGCGTAACCGGGTACTTCAATCTCTTCCCCCATTTCTATCATGATGGGGTCGAAGTAGTCACCTTGCCCAGGTAGCACAGACCAAAAATCAAACCCAGTGGGTTCATGACTTTTGCCTTCACCCAAATGCCATTTACCCACAATCGCTGTTTGATAACCACCGGTGCGCAGGTGCTTTGCAATATTAGGTAAGCGATTGTCGATGTGGGTTTCAAGCGTTGAAACCCCATTTACATGGTTATAGGTGCCCGTCAGGATAGCGGCACGGCTTGGCGTACAGATTGAATTAGTGACATAGCAATGATCAAAACGCATGCCCTCATCAGCTAGGCGATCAAGGTGTGGGGTTTGATTGATACCAGCGCCATAGCAACTGATTGCCTTGGAGGCGTGATCATCAGCCATGATGAACACGATATTGGGTTGCTTACTCATAGGGTGACTTTAAAGAGTCCACAGTCATTGAACGGGGTAAATATGCAAAACTCTCAATAAACTATCCCTACAACTGACTTAGTCTTCTGGGGCTGCATCAAACTCGCGCCGTTTTTCCGCCATGTACGCTTCCATCCCACCTGCCTTCTCCATGATGGATTTCATCTCGTTCATGATGGCTAAGTGCGCCGCATCCTGTTTTTGGAACATTTCCATACCGTGCGCTTTACTGAGTTCCGCCATTTCTTCGAATGTCTCTGCGCTGAATGTTTCATCACAAGCGCCACCCATTTGTTTGCAGGTCATTGTTTTCATGTCGTGTCTCTCCGTCGTTACGTAGGGTTTTATTATATATCGCTAGATAGAGAGAGTCGAATTTGGTCAGATGGGTAATTAATGAGCGAAGGTCGCATCTAAACAACTCATTTCTCCTCCGTGAGTATATTGTGTGAGCAAGATCTCTTCTCAATGTGCCTTTCAGGTGACAACCTCCTCACACGATCACTCTGCTAGCGATACCCATAAACACGGCGTGCTCTTTGTGTTCGCGGCCGGGGTCTTATGGTCCACCGTTGGCCTTGGTATTCGTATGATTGACGATGCTGTGGTCTGGCAGATCCTGCTTTATCGCTCCATCAGTATGTCATTCTTTCTCTACGCGGTGATTTGGCTACGTTCAGGCGAAAGCCCATTTACGCAGATACGACGCATCGGGTTTCCCGCTGTCATTGCAGGTTTATCTTTAGTGGCTGCCTATTCAGGGGGCATCTACGCCATCCAAAACACCTCTGTTGCGAATGCAATGTTGTTGTTCGCAACTGCACCGTTTATGGCTGCCGTTCTGGGGTGGGTAGTACTAAGAGAACCAGTTCGCCGTGCCACGTGGATTGCTATTGTTGTAGCACTAGGCGGGATCGCAATTATGGTCGCTGATAAATCCGGAAGCGTTGTCCTCAAAGGTGGCCTAGCGGCACTCGGGTCGGCTCTGGGCTTTGCCATCTTCACCGTGGCCTTACGCTGGGGTCGCACTGGGGAGATGTTGCCTTCAGTATTTCTATCAGGTGTGTTCGCCATTATCATCACATTCGGCGTTTGCCAAGTAC
The DNA here is from genome assembly GCA_938028465.1 of uncultured Granulosicoccaceae bacterium. Lineage (GTDB taxonomy): Bacteria > Pseudomonadota > Gammaproteobacteria > Granulosicoccales > Granulosicoccaceae > Granulosicoccus. The sequence continues at coordinate 11,197 of CALJAA010000048.1, forward strand.
TCGGGCTTTCAGTTAGCGTCAGCATCAACGATGCCAGTGTTGCCATGGGCATGGGCGTGTTTCAGGTGGGCGCTGGCCTGATTCTATATACCTTGGGATCACGCAGCTTGCCTGCGGCTGAACTCACTTTGCTTTCGTTAGCTGAAGTGTTGCTTGGCCCTCTTTGGGTTTGGCTCTTCATTGGAGAAACAACGAGCATCAATACGTTAATCGGTGGTGCAGTTTTACTTGCGGCAATTGTAGGTAATGCATTATCTGGCAAGCGTCGTAAGCCGCCGGCCATAACCACGCCTTAGAAATTTTCGTTTGATGAAAGCTTACGTACCGGCGTAAAGAAGTACGTAATGCAACAATCAACATTAGAGTTCACCGCAAATAAAATCAATCCTATCAGCTCTCTCGCTCTATATAGCGCCGCGTAACATAAAGCGCTAACAATCCGATGATGCCGATAAGTAAGGACCATCTCAATAACTCGGATAGCCCTGCCCAGCTTGCGCCAGCAGAATCATTTGATATCGACGCGAGTACAAACAACATCAGAGAAAATGCCAACCTGCCAGCCAGGCTTTGTAGCGAAAGATAAGTGGCGCGATGATGGCTGGCTATACGTGGTGCGATGGTTGATAACATGGGCGCTTGCACCATCGCCATCGGAAAATTACGAAACATAACCAGCGCTAAGATGGCCGGGTGCAAAGCAAGACCAAGCCCGGCTATGATCACACAAATAATGATTAATCCGAGCATTAACAAGCGGAACAAACCGAGACGCTTGAATAGCCGCATGCTAGAGGCTGCGCCCCAGGCACCGCCAAACATGGATATGGATATGATGACACCCGAAGTTAGCGATGTAGTACCCGCCTGCAGGCCACTAAACAGATTATTAGTATCCAGCAGTTTTATGTAAGGCTGATAAAACTCGTACGGTACATGCTGCAAGGCATAACCAATCACATAAAACGCCAAAATCCAGGCCAAAAACGGATCAGCAAAATAGCGGACACAGTCTTTAAGTTGCGAAAAAAAGCCACTTGCTCGCGCCGCAACAGCGGCATCATCAGATACCACAGGCTCAGTAAACTGAAACGCCATAGCCAGCGACAAGCCGGCAGCGATAATACCGACGACATATGCAAGACGCAGATCCCATACACCAACAGCACCACCCACTAAGGTGGATACAGCCAAGGCGATCAATCCATATTGCGCAGCCCTGGCTTCACGATCACCGTATTCTGCATCGCGTTTGAGCAGCTTTAAACTGTCATACAACAGCGATGTATCGCTACCAGACTGAAACGCTATCCCACCAGCTAGCAGTATTTCTCCAAGCAGTAGCGCTGGCATACCCTCGGCGAGAATAAAACTAATATAGGAGAGTAGAAAAAATACAGCCGACAACATCAAGGTGGGCCGACGACCAGCGCGATCAGATAAATAGCCGGACGGTACTTCAAACACGACTACTGCTAGGTAGTAAACTGCGCCAAGCGTAATCGCTTGTTCCATCGATACACGTTCGAGGAAGAATAGATAAAACACTGACAGCCAAGGCATGACGCTGGTCAGCATAATATAGGGCAAGTACAGCCGTATATTTTTTTCCAACCCAGTACTACCGACCTTGGATGAATCAACCACCGGCGCACATCACAGCGATATCAACTACTGCATGATCAACTTCCGTCTCGATTTCACTCATGTGATTATGGTTATCCTGATTCGCGAAACTGTATTCTCACGCAAAGTAGTTTAGCTATTGTGCTTAGCCATATGAATTCACACAATACGGTATGCAGGCCATTTGATCAACAGGTCGTAGCCACCTTTGGATAACGTTAGATCGTTTTGTGTGATAGGCAATACTTGCCTTGATGAAGGGATATCGCTTAACTACAGAAAATCACGTATCACACACGCCAGCGAAACTGTTGGAGCGCCCAACAGTCGCTTTCTAGCGTAGCTTTTATTAATACCCACTGCCGCCCGATACGGCTTTTCGCTTACCAGTTGTAGCGGTATGCCAAACACCACCCACACCGTCACCCGTGGTATCGCCCGGCTTGGTATCACCAACCCAGCCATACAATGGCTTGTTGTTTACAGTCCATTGCTCAGAACCATCCTTGCGTTTGCTCTTGGTAGCCGAGGCTGTAGGCGCTGCTCCATCGGTACTTAAGTAGGGAGGCCATTTGGCAGCACAGCCATCGTAGCAATTGGATTGGTTTTCAGCATCTTTATCAAAGGTATATAGAGTCATGCCGGCAGCCGTTGTTAGTGTTGCACCCGATGCCCCGCCATAGCCACCGCCGTAGCTTGAGCAACCCGTGGCTAGAGTGGCAAATAGGATTGTAGCGAGTGTCGTCTTTTTCATCATGTGCTTCTCCGTTTTTATAGGGTAAGTGGGTGCCCGATTGCTAGCGTGAAATGTAACGTTGCATCTCAGGTACCGTTATTTGGTAGGTACCAGCAAACGCGAATACGGTTCATTCCAATCGCAAATTAATTTTATCGGGGCAAAAACGGGCAGTTAATGCCACTTTTATTGACTCACAGCGGGCTTGGGGCAATGTTCAGCACGGTAGTACGCAGTGAAAGTTTAGAAACGGCGCTCGATGGGGCACAATAGGGCCCGTTGTAGCAAAATGGTTGCTCAACGCTAGCAAGCCGGCCTTGCACCACTGAAAACAACTTAATGAACCAAGATAACAACGTACGCGGCATTCTATTAATGATCGCGTCAATGATCGCCTTCGCGCTAGCCGATACCTTGGTTAAATTCTCCACCGCTACAATGTCACCTGCACAGGTGACTTTTTTACTCATGAGTGGCGGCTTAGTCATCTTTGCGCTGATGGCAATACTGCAGAAAGATAGATTAATTGATGCTAGAGCCTTCTCCCCTGTTCTACTACTGCGCTATGTTGCCGAAATTGCTGGCATGGTCGGCATGGTAATGGCCTTAGCAAACGTTCCCATATCGGTGGTTGGAGCGGTCACTCAAGCTTCTCCGGTACTCGCAGCGGTTGGCGCAGTATTGTTTTTGAATGAGAGTGTCGGTTGGCGACGGTGGTGCACTATCGCAGTCGGTTTTATTGGTGTGTTACTGATCGTTCAACCTGGGGGCGGCGAATTTGATTTTGCGGTGCTGTGGGCAATTCTTGCGTTGGTCGCCTTATCCATTCGCGATCTCACTACCCGCTTAATACCTAACGATATGGCGTCAGCTAGCCTGGCTACCTACACGATGATCGCTGCCACCCCTTTTACGATGGCCTGGGTTTTTTATAATGGAGAGAGCCTTCTAGCTGCACAAATCAATTGGCTTGTGACCTTACCTATGATCATTCTCGGTAGTTTGGGTTATATGCTGCTGATTGCCGCAATCCGATTAGCCGAAGTGTCGGTGGTTATGCCTTTTCGTTATTCTCGAATTATCTTTTTGCTTATCTTGGGTGTGTTGGTATTCGATGAAAGGCCAGGTGCGCTGGTGCTACTAGGCGCTAGCTTAATAATCGCGTCGGGTACGTACCTGATGTGGCGAGAACGAGTGGTGACGAAAAATACCTAAGTACTCATTACCGTAATTGGCAGTTTGATTCAGGTTCGTCCAAACCAAGCGTATCCACATAGTGTTTCTGATGCAGATACTTTGGCATAGGAGCGATTGCAACCACAGCATCTGCCGTGCTGAGAAGGATGGGTTGTCGAAGTTGATTATTCCATTGACGAATGGAGCCTCGTGTCCCTTTATAAAGATCAACCTGCGTAGCCGGATCATTAAGTAGAGCAGTTAAATCTAATGCAGCGATTTGCTTACTTGTCGAGATGCTATTACTAATCAGTTTTACCGCGCTCCAAGCAGCAAATTCGGCATCTGTCATGGCGAGTTGTGGGGCCTGTGGTTGATCAGCTTTTAACTGCCGATAACGTTCATTCAGTTGCGGTGCACCATAGCGTTCAAGTGCGAAATGCCAGCTAGTTGGTGTTAACCCAACATCCCCAACAACCGGGCGAGCAATCCTTGTGCTGTATTGCAAGTAGCGCCCGTAGTCTTTTTGCGAATCGATAACAGCAACCACATCGTATGACACTCCCCCAGTTAGGAACCCTGGCCTATTTTTATCTCTATCGTCAGGATGATGTGACAACGTAAAGGTTCTTACATCGACGATATTGGCACCAAATTTTTTAAGGCTATGGATAAGCGAAGCGGCGCGCTCAGTATCTCTTTGCGATGGCCCCTGCACCACTAATACTCTTCGCCAATCCCTATGGATCAAAAATTGCCCTAATGCATCGAAGTACATACGGTCCGACGGAATAGTATGGTACAAATTTTTTAAGCAGAGCGAATCACGAAGATAAACCTCACTGTGGCGAACATTAAACGCTGGAATGTTCATCTCGTTTGTTAGTTGAACAACTCGCTCCATCGCTGACAGTGGTAAATCCAAGATAACAACACCGGGGAGCGCGATAGACTTAAGTTGCGCCTGTAAATCTGCTTCTAGGTCAATTTTAAGCTCGCGCAAACTGGCGTGAACGCCCACCGTATCGAATAAGGTAGATGACTCAAAAAGCGCAAGTTCTACAGCACGAAGCACTGGCCTTTGCAGCTTCACAGTAATACCCGCAAAACTTTTACCCACGCTCTGACTCTTCTCAGAAGATGAGGTTATAACGGTTACCTCGAACGAGCTGCTGAAGACAGGTGCCGAAAAAAGCAGCGATAACACAAGAGCAACGTAACAGCGCATTTATGGAAAAATCTCTACAGAATGAGGGATTAAGCCTGTGCGACTGGATCGTACCGGCCGTTTTTTTGTAAGATCAATGATCGTGACATCGTCAGACAAGCCGTTTAAAACAAACAGCCGACTACCATCAGGCGTTAATCCAAGCCCCCAGGGGCGGTGGCCGACTAATATGTATTTCACTATTTCACGAGTAGTGGCATCGATGATAGCAATATTGTTTGCCGAACCTAGTGCAACAAAGCCCGTTGTTTGCGCCTGATCAAATAGAATATCAACGGGTGTTAATTGTTCGCTGCGGAAACCTCGAGGTGCAAAAATAATCTCATCAATTTTGTTTTGAGTAGCAATATCAAATATTTCTACACGGCTACCCATTTCAGACGATACCCAAAGTTCTTGCTCTCTAATTGCCATCCGCCTGGGGCGTAAGTTAGTCATAAGCCGATTGATTGCTTGATAGGAGTTACCGTCAAACATATGCACCAAGCCGGCGTTTTCCGATGCTACAAATATTTTACTGCCATCATCAGTAATAACAACGCCGTCAGGTTCGAGCCCCGTTGGCAGGCTGGCTAGCACTTTGCCACTGTCGACATCGAGTACGGTGGCTTTCGCATACCCTTCATTGGAGATAATCAGTCGCTTGGATGATTCGTGAAACGCAAGTGAAGTAGCGCCCGGGAGTTCATCGAATACCCTTGTGGTTTTTTTGGTTTTGACGTCGAACTCAATAACCTGATTATCATCAGAGCAGGCAACAAAAACTACACCAGCAGCCTCATACTTCACCATGCCTCTTGGGCGATTGCAAAGTGAAACAACATCCGTTGTTTTGCCATTTTCATTCATAAACACCAGATCACCGGAACGCTCGTTCGTGATCATAACCGTGGCAGCGTTTAGTGGTATGCACTGCAAACTTAGAATGATAAAAATAAACAGAGCGACAACACTTGATCGTTGTCGATTGGCATCTTGGCAAGCTTCGGTTTTCACTTACTCACCGAACTCCCAATTTTGAATACGGCAAGCCCACAAGCAGGCTTGGTCAATTTTCCCCTGAAATCAAATGCGGCATTGATACACATATGATGATCTTACGCTATAGTTTTATTCCTATCAAAAATGTCACTAATCACCCTACAAACGCAGGTAGTGACGAGAAACGGCTACACCCTAATCGAGTCGACTGACTACACGGCCTGCCCTACAAAGCCCCCTCCCACAGCTGCCATCCTCTTCCGGCTGAAAACACGAGTAAACGCCCAAAACCAAGCCAATATTGAACTTCAAACACGAGAAAGTGGTCCATAAATGGGCATATACCCGTATATGGGTAATTAGGTCCGAGTTTTGAATAGATATCGCCATTGATAAACTATGAAGTCTCACCCCGAACCGCTATTCTTATCCAGTAATTACGCTAAGGAATGTTATCTGATGCAGCAGCCCTACCCTCGCACGTTTGCACGTTTACTGAGCACCTTAATCAGGGGGCCGCTTGGTAACGCTCTGATACTGACTATCGGCGTACTGTCGCTTAGTATCGCCAATGCTGACACCAGAACAACATCGCTGGAATCACTTGTTCCAACGCCGGAGCATAGAGCTGCAACTGAAGTGATCGTGGAACTGATGAAACGATATCACTACAGTGAGGTATCAGTGGATGACAAGTTATCTGATCAGATATTTGACCGATTTTTCGAAACACTTGATCCGCAAAAGAGTTTTTTGTTGGCAAGCGATATAGAAGAATTTAGCGGCTTTCGTTCAATGTTTGATGACGTGCTCCGCAAAGAAGAACTGGACGTCGTTTTTGATGTGTTTAGATTATTTCGAACACGCGTCAAGGAGCGAGCCCAATTTGCACAAAAGCAACTAACACAAAAATTCGATTTTACTATTGATGAGGATTACGTTTTCGACCGCGAAGATGCAGCATGGCCAGAATCTAGCAAAGCGTCAGACGAGCTATGGCGTAAGCGCGTAAAAAATGATGTACTCAATTTACGGCTAGCTGAACAAACTAGTGAAGAGATCACTAAGACGCTTGGGGAACGATACGAGCGGATGGAACGACGAGTGAGCCAGCTCTCTGCAAACGATGTATTTCAGATGTTCATTAACGCGTACACCCTATCGGTGGAACCACACACGTCTTATTTCTCACCACGTAGCTCAGAAGAATTCAAAATCAATATGAGCCTATCTTTAGAAGGGATTGGCGCAGCTCTAAGTACTGAGGGTGAATTCACCGTCATTCAAAGTGTGATCGCTGGCGGCCCGGCAGCCATGAGTGAACAACTCGGCCCGCAAGACAGAATCGTTGGTGTTGGCGATGGTGATGAAGAAATAGTAGACGTAGTGAGCTGGCCATTGGCTGATGTTGTTGATCTTATCCGTGGCCCGAAAGGCTCAACTATTCGATTGGAAATTTTACCCGCTAGCGCAGCGGCTGGCGCCCCTCCCAGCGTCGTTACCTTAGTGCGTGACAAGATCAAATTAGAAGAACAAGCAGCCAAGAGCTCGGTCGTAGACATAATCAATGATGGAAAAACAGAGCGTTTTGGGGTTATTGACCTACCCACTTTTTATCTTGACTCTGCCGCAATGGCGCAAGGGCTACCTGATTTTAGAAGCACCACACGTGATGTTAAGCGCTTGATCAGTGAACTAACCGAAACTGATGGCGGCGTTGATGGAATCATCATTGATCTACGCGGCAATGGTGGTGGCTCATTGATTGAAGCAACACAATTAACAGGCTTATTTATAAAATCCGGGCCCGTTGTGCAAATCAGAAATGCCAATGGAGAAGTTGATGCGGAAAAAGATATTGACCCATCCATCGCCTACGACGGCCCATTGGCTGTGTTGGTTGATCGCTACAGCGCTTCCGCTTCGGAAATCTTTGCAGGGGCCATTCAGGATTACGGACGTGGAGTCGTACTCGGCGAACCAACGTTTGGAAAAGGCACAGTACAAACAGTGGCACCGCTTGATAGAGACGGAAAATTAGGACAACTAAAAATAACCATCGCTCAGTTTTTCCGAGTAAATGGAGATAGCAACCAACACCGAGGCGTTATACCCGATATCTTGTTCCCCACTGCTTTAGATTCTGATGCGCAGGGCGAACGTGGACTAGACAATGCCTTGCCTTGGGCAGAGGTAGCAGCAGCAAAATATGACGCTTGGTCATCACCTGACGTTAGCTACAATTTCGTGAAATCACTGCATGAAGCTCGTTACCAATCTAATGAATCGTTTAGCTTGCTCATCGAAGAGCTTGAATCACAGCGTGAGGCTAGATCACAACGCTCAATCAGCCTACTTGAGAGTGTGAGACAAGCAGAGATTGCTGAGCGCAAGGATGGTCGAGAGAAACGTGAAGAGCTAGTACGCAAGGCCTTTGGCAGATCTAGCGGTAATGAAGAGGAAAGTGAAACCGCTGTTGCTGACATCATCTTAGAAGAAGCTGCTTACGTGTTGAACGATATCATCGATCACCCACCTACAACTAATCCATAGGCGCTATTCTGTAAGCACAGGAGACTTAAAAGAATAAGATGGGCATGCTGCTGCTAAGGAGATAAACTGTGTTCTGATAGATGCCAAGCACTCGTATCTGTCAGAACACCTCTAAACTTTACAACTGCACTACTTTAAGCGCCGCAGCACACACTTTCAATGAACGCCCAAGAAGAACACCAAATGAACGATGAAATCAACTACAAAAACAACCCTCTTCACGGCGTTGGTGTGAAAAAAATGCTGACAGAATTAAGCGAACACTATGGGTTTGAAATTCTGTACGCGTATTTAACTATCAACTGCTTCAAATCCAACCCAAGCGTTGCATCTAGCGTAAAGTTTTTGAAAAAAACCGATTGGGCACGTGAAAAGGTAGAAGCATTTTATTTGTATAAATTCAAAAATCTCCCAAAGGTATCGCACGATCAATATGGGCTATCGCCTAGAGATCGTATTATTCCAGAAGATCAAACACCCGGAGAGCCCGCCGTATTAAGCCTAGAAGATGCCGAACGTGTGCGCGAAAAGCGAGAATTAAAATCAGCGGAATACGAGGCTGCTTCAGGTGTTGGTAAAGATGCCAACAACGATAGAGGCCGTGGCCGTTCAGAGCACCGTGACAACAAACACAACGACAAAGACAGCCGCAAATCATCAAAGCCTTCCAATCGCGTTGCAAGCACAGCTGATAACCCTTGGGGAATTCGGAAGGACTAGCAGCCTGGTATTACTTAATACTTAAGATGCTAAGCGGCAATAAATTATTGGGCGTCGCTATTCTGTGCTTCCAACCATTGCAATGGAGAAAGCCCAACATGTTTCGTGAATACACGGGTAAACGCTGATTGGCTGTTGTAACCGACCTGTTGCGAAATACGTTCGATACGCCCGCCCTTCTTCAACATTGAAGAGGCCACACCCATACGCCAAAGCGTTAAGTGATTAAGTGGCGTTGTCCCCGTTGTTTCTCTAAACCGTGTTGCGAATCTTGCGCGTGACATAGCAGATAAATCTGCAAGCTCTTCCAAAGTCCATTGGTGCCCTGGCCTTTCATGCATCGCCTTGATCGCTTTTTGTAATCGAACATCGCCTAAGCCTGCAATGATGCCAGCAGTAATACGGCCAGACTCAACCACGTGACGCAGCAACAAGATCAATAAGTACTCAGTTAAGCGGTCAAGCGCTGCTCGTTGCCCACTACCTGTGTGAGTTGACTCTTCAACCAATAAATTTAGTGTGGGTAGTAACTGAGGTATTTCACTTAACTTCACTTGCAGCATTTCGGGCAGTGCGGTGACTAACGGATTATTTAAACCACTGCCTAAATCAATCGAAGCACAGACCATATCAGCGCCGGTGCCATCCACGGGTTGTAACTGATGCCCTATCTGCCGCGGGTATAGCAACAAAGAAGGCTCATCAATTAGCATCCGCTCGCCATTGTTCGTGCTCACTTCGAGCGATCCGGCATACAGGACATGTAAATGCCCCAAACCATCCGGTTCATCAAACCTAGAGGTGAAGCACAGGTTGCCATTGAATATCACCTTAGCTGATGGGGAGAAATGATCGAAAAACGGGGACAGATGATCCATATCGATACTATCGGTAAAAACAATGCGACTATTTTATACCAAAAAGACCCGATAATACTTGGCAACACGAATGTGTATGAAGACTCTCTAACTCAAATTAAAGGATACCAACATGGCCCGAATAGCACCCATCACCGTAGATGCCGCTCCAGCTGCAACCGCAGACACCCTGCGCGCAGTCGAAAAGAAGATTGGCATGATACCCAACCTATTTAGTACGTTTGCATTAGCACCCGCGGCATTAAATGGCTACCTCGCATTTTCCGATGCCTTAACCGAAGGCGCATTGAGTGCAGCGCAACGCGAAATCGTCGCGCTCGCCGTAGGCCAAGCCAATGCCTGCCAGTATTGCTTATCAGCCCATACTGCAATTGGCAAAGGTGCTGGCTTGTCGGATGATGCGATTAAAAATGCCAGAGCTGGCAACGCAGAATCGCCACTTGATAACGCTATTGCTGAATTAGCCGTAAAGATCGTGAAGCAACGCGGTGTACTCAGCGATGCGGATATGGCAGCTGCAAGTGACGCCGGAGTGGACAACGCTTTAGTGATCGAGATTGTAGCTAACGTCGCTCTTAATACCTTGACTAACTACACCAACCACATTGCCGATACGGATATCGATTTTCCAGAAGTTGCGGTGTAAATAGCATTGCGCTGATCCGCGGCTTACTGAGTAGGTCGCGGATTCTCTACAGTGTGGAGCGCTTATATTAAAACAAACGCCCCTGCTCGGGCTCATCACTTTGCCCTGGCCCGCGCCATTGGTATTCATCTAAATTCAGTTTGTCTTTTAGAAACAATACGCCCTCTTCTTCCAACCGCTTTTTTTGCTTCGCGGCTTCGGGATGGCTTATCTTCCCTTGAGAATTAACGACGCGTTGCCACGGTACATCGTCAGAGCATGCCGCCATTGCTAAGCCTACCCAACGTGATGCCGACATTTTGTAATCATCTTCGCTAACACCTTCGGGTTGCGGAAGCAGCTTCATTATCTGCCCATAAGTGGCAACCTTACCCACCGGTATCTCGTACACTTGCTCCCAAACTTGTTGGTAATACTGTTGCCTATTGGGAGGATGTACATAATTCATAAAGAGTCGATTGCCTTATTTGGATCTTTGTTTATGAAGAATACGGCTATTCAGGAGCTAGTACATCGCACTTAAAGTGCGGCTTATCATCTTGGGAGAGTTGCTGAGCTAGCTTTGGCAGTAATTTAGACATTTTTTCGAATAGCGTCCATGGCGGGTTAATAATAATCATCCCTGATGACGTCATGCCCCTAGCATTAGTGTCCTCAGCTATGCCTAATTCAAATCGCTGAATATTTTTTAGGCCACTGCCTAATAGCTTGGCCTCCATCGCATCAATCGTGTGTCTATCCACCACTGGGTACCAAATAGCATACATACCACTGTTAAACTTTTTATACCCAGAGGCTATGCGATCAATCACTAGGTCATAATCGGATTTTATTTCATACGAGGGGTCGACTAGGACCAAGCCACGACGGCTGCGCGGTGGTAACAACGCATTAAGCCCATCAAACCCGTTTTCACACTGCACCTTTATTTTTTTACAAGCACTTCTGAGACCGCGCATATTATTGACAAGTAGCTCATGGTCTTGTGGATGTAGCTCATATAGCCACCCCTTATCTTGCGGCCGCAAAAAAAACTGTGCAATGGCCGGTGAGCCTGGGTAAATGTTTAGGCCATTAATAAGCATGCTGGGTGGTACTTCGGGCGTATTAAAAGAATGCACCACTTCAAAATAACGCGCTAACTCAGGAAATGCTTCAATACTCAACCGGCCTATACCATTGGTATGCTCTTCAAGCTTTTGTGCATCTTCAGAATGAAGGTTGTACAAGCCACTGCCGGCATGCGTATCGATATACTCAAATGCTGTGTCTTTTTTTGTTAAGTGATCCAGCATTTCAACCAGCACCACGTGCTTAACAACGTCAGCAAAGTTGCCTGCATGGAATGAATGGCGATAACTTAACAAGGTTTGATATTCCAGAATTCTAACGGTGATTAGCCAATACCGCTATTCTACATTGATTCCATTGCTGCTCAGCAACCACACGGCCATCACGCAAGTATTCATAAACTAACGAGTTTCAAACTTAGCTGACATGAACCATGGTGGTACCGGCTTCGTGTATCCTCTGCTCATGAAAAAACACTACGATGCAATCATTATAGGCGGCGGCGCAGCTGGCTTGATGTGTGCCTGGCAGGCAGGCTTGCTGGGGCGACGGGTCGTGGTGTTGGAGCGCAGTAAAAAAATTGGCCGCAAAATACTGATGTCAGGTGGTGGACGATGCAACTTCACCAACTTGTATGTCGAGCCAGAAAACTTCGTCTGCCCTAATCCACATTTCGTCAAGTCCGCACTCAGCCAGTACACAGCTTGGGATTTCATTGGTAGTGTACAGGCTCATGGCATTCCCTATCACGAGCGCGACCATGGTCAACTTTTTTGTGACGACAAGGCTCGGGCCATTGTCGATTTGTTACGAGGTGAATGCGAGAAAGCGGGAGTAGATATCGTTACGCAGTGCGCCATCGATAAGATTTACTTTGATGAACCTCATGGCACTTATCGACTCAACACAAGCCTTGGTGATGTAGCCTCCAATGCAGTGGTTATCGCCACTGGCGGTTTATCTATTCCCTATATGGATCCCACTCCATTCGGCTATGACATCGCTAAGCAATTTGGGCTCAACGTACTGCCAGTACGGGCAAGCCTTGTTCCGTACACCTTTACTGGCGAGCTTAAAGACATGTTCGCACGGCTTTCTGGCAATGCAATCCCGGCAATTATTAATGCAGGCAAACATAGCTTTAGAGAAGCTATGCTGTTCACCCACCGAGGTTTGAGTGGCCCTGTTGTTTTACAAATATCCAACTACTGGCATGAGAGCGACCCAATCCGCATTGATCTGTTGCCCGACGTAAACTTATCGAACACCTTGACAGCTGCAAAACGATCTCAGCCCAAAAGTTTAGCCCGAACAATCATCGCGCAGCTGCTGCCAAAAAATGTGGTATTGGAATTTGAAAAACTATGGTGGTCTGAGCTTCAAGACAAGCCCTTGGCTGATTGGCCGAACACACAGATAGAGCGCGTCGGCACGTTATTTAATAGTTGGGAAATCATCCCCGCTGGCACCGAAGGCTACCGCACTGCTGAGGTTACCTTAGGCGGCGTAGACACCAACGAGATATCATCCAAGACGATGGAAGCCAACAAACAAGCTGGCTTATATTTCATTGGTGAAGTATTGGATGTGACCGGGCACCTGGGCGGCTTTAACTTCCAATGGGCTTGGTCATCCGCTTACGCATGCGCGCAGTCTTTGGCGACAAAAGGCGCTTAAAAACTGTTCCACCATGCAGGGCACACATTCTAAGCCCTTACAAGAATGCGACTCCGATCACAACAAACCGTGCCAGCGTGTTACAGGACGAGCGAAACTGCCGCTACATACTTATTAGAACTAGTGTTGGTAACAGCTTGTTAATCAACACAGATTTTATGGCGATGTACTGATATCGGAAATCAAAACAAAAGTGGAAAGTAACACTACGACAGCAGTACCAAGCCCAGACGATCAAAATTCAGGTCCCTCGCTACTAAGACGTATTGAACGGTATCTGGATGGGCGAACATGGATCGTACTTGCCCTATCACCTATTATCATTGCAACTTCCACGGCTTTTGCTGTTTGGTGGTTCCTGTTTTCCTTCCATTTTGTTGAAGCTAAAATTGCGATTGGCGCAACTGTGATCGCAGCAGTGTGTGTATTTTTGTTCGGCGTGGTGATTTCACTTTATCTAAATACGCTTTTCAAACGTTTCAATCGTCTGCGCAGTGCGCTGAATGTTGTAGACGCACCGCTGGTCATCTTTAATAAAGATCGTGAAGTTGTACAGTTTAATAAATCGGCTTATGAGTACTACCAAAAACTGAACACTACACTCAAGTCGGGTATGACTGAACTGGAGCTAATCAAAAGAGCGGCAGAAAGCCGCTTCACAGATTCGCTACAAATTAATAATTGGACAACCGATGTGCATTTGATTCGTCAAAAACATATTGAATCTGGCCAACCTATTTCTGTTTCATTTAATTATTCTGGTGACTCAAAGGCGGCTCAAGAACACCAACAAATACTATTAGCTCAATTAGCCAACGGTGAGTTGGTAGAAATGCGCACCGATATCACGGCACTAAAATCAAAAGAAGTTACGCTTGCAGAGCGTGAGAAAGAACTAGAAAAATCGCGGGATGAAGCACAGGCATCAAACCGATCAAAATCTGAATTCTTGGCTAATATGAGCCATGAAATACGTACGCCCATGAATGGCGTTGTTGGAATGACAGAGTTGTTGCTGGATAGTGACTTATCAGCTGATCAGCGTTTATATGCATCGACGGTATCAACCTCTGCGCAGTCACTTCTAACACTGATCAATGACATTCTCGATTTCTCCAAAGTAGAAGCTGGCAAGCTAGAGCTCGATCCCCAGGCTTTTGATATGCGCAGAATGTTTGACGATGTGGCAGCAATGCTAGCTATTCGTACGCATAGTAAGGGCGTAGAATTGGTAATGAACTATTCACCTGACTTGCCTGCGCGTTTTGTCGGAGACGAAGGTCGATTGAGACAGATCATTACAAACTTAGCGGGCAATGCGGTCAAGTTTACCGATACTGGCCACGTGGCGGTGCACGTTACGCCTTTAAACGAAAATCAAGGTAGCTCATGCGGGTTAACTGCATTTCGTGTAGACATCTGCGATACCGGTATCGGCATCCCTCAGGATAAACAAGAGCATGTGTTTAGAATGTTCGAACAAGTCGACGGCGCATCCAATCGTCGATTCGAAGGCAGCGGTTTAGGATTAGCCATTTCACGCAGATTACTGGCGTTGATGGACACCGATATCAGTCTTGTATCAGAACCAGGTGTTGGATCAACCTTCTCTTTTGAGCTTAGATTACCCGCAGACAAAAACCAGAGCCGTGAACAAGCACCTATTAGCAATGTTGAGCTGGCCGGCCTTACGGTACTGGTGGTTGACGACTTACCATTGAATACTGAAATTCTAAGTAGGCGAATTCAAATTTGGGGGATGCAACCTTTAGTGGCTCATAGTGGCGAAGAAGCTCTTAAAATAGCCAAACAAAATCACATCGATTTAGCATTGATCGATTTTCAGATGCCAATCATGGATGGTCATGAACTCTGTACAGCATTCAAAAATGACTCAACCCTAGTAGACGTACCCATTTTGCTAGTCTCGTCTGTAGACCAATCGGTACAAGGTGAGCGCGTGCGAGAGCTAGGCTTTGCTGACACCATGGTTAAACCTGTCAGGACGGAAGTACTATTTGAAAAAGTGACTAAGGTACTAGCTAAGGAACGTTGCAATACGAGCGCAGAAAATAACACCACTACTGAAGATGAGAATCAAACTAGTGATTCAAGAATGCGTGAACAGCACGACTCAAATGCTAAGGTACTAGTGGTTGAAGACAATTTAGTTAATCAGATGGTGATCATTGGCATGCTGGAAACGCTAGGGATCACACCGGAGATTGCCGAAAATGGTCAAGAGGGATTGGATACGTACCGTGCGGACCAACCTGATTTAGTATTTATGGACGTATCAATGCCAGTGATGAACGGTATGGACGCAACGCATGCGATTCGCGACTTCGAACTTGAAAATGGGATAGTACGCTGCCCCATCGTAGCCCTAACGGCTAATGCCATGAAAGGCGATAGAGAGAAGTGTATTGAATCTGGCATGGACGATTTTCTGACCAAGCCAGTATTAATTGATGACTTGTCGCTCGTGTTAAACAGATGGTTAGATCATTCAATCAAGCGGGCAGCGTAAGGGATAGCCAAACGCCCTGCTTTTTAGATGATGCTTTTCACAAATAGGCATTTACTAACTGTAAAGTAAACTGTGGCGCGCACAGTGTAAATAGTTCCATTGAACGATTCAGACCGACTCAGGTCACACCTTTTCAACAATCACTGAATCGTTTTTTTTTATAAACCATGCTCAACCAGATACAGCTAGGTACAAGCCCTTACGCACAACTTGCCAAAGTGATGGAACGCTACAGCGAGGAGCGCACGCGAGGAAAAGTGGTCGACTATCAAGACTACGCTACCTTACAAAATAAGCTCAAAGCACTCGATATCAATGAAGGCAAGCAATCGTGGGATACCGTATGGGACATGGTTGAGACCTATCTTTCATACAGCGTTAAAACTGCACATCCTCAATATTTTAATCAACTTTGGGCGGGGCAATCTGAAGCAGCGTTAGTGGGTAGTGTTATTGAGTCCTTAGCGAATACCTCTATGTACACTTACGAAGTGGCACCCGTTGCAACACTGATTGAAACTGAGGTGTTAAATCGATTAAAAGATGTGTTCGGGTTTGAGCAAGGCGAAGCACAAGTTACCACTGGTGGCAGTAATAGCAATTACCTAGCGTTGCTGCTCGCGTTACATCGTCAATACCCAACACTTAAGCATCAAGGCATGCATGGTTTACCAAAACTAGCAGTGTTTGTATCAGCTGATGCACACTACTCCATGGACAAAGCGATGGTTATGTCGGGTATAGGCTTGGATTCACTCGTAAAGGTACCCGTGGATGATACCGGCGTGATGCGCACAGACGAGCTAGAGCGCTTGCTACAAGCAAGCGTCGACAATGGGCGCGTGCCTGTATCGATCATTGGCACAGCGGGCACTACAGTTCGAGGAGCGTTTGACGACTTTGCATCCATAGCTACACTCGCAGCTGAATTCAATTGTTGGTTTCATATTGATGGAGCATGGGGTGGCGCCGTGGCTTTTTCAAAAGCACAAAAGCATTTCCTGACCGGAAGCGAGCATGCTGACTCATTAAGCTGGGATGGTCACAAAATGCTGGGAGTGCCACTCATGTGCGGTGTGATATTCGTGCGCGAGCCAGGTAATTTCGATCGTGTCTGTAACCTCGGCGACACATCCTATATTTTCCATCAAGGTGCTGAACGCCAAGATCTAGGCCCCTACTCACTTCAATGTGGGCGCCGAGTTGATATGCTCAAAATGTGGTTGGAATATACCTACTTCGGAGAAGCAGGCTTTGAACAACGAATTGATACATTTATGCAGCTGTCAGCCCTTGCTGAAAATCGAATTCAAGCCGAACCTACACTCGATCTACAAGCCAAGCGTTGGATCAACAATATCTGTTTCCGAAGTGTTCCACCCAGCGGCGTTGACTTAAATGAATACAATAAACGCATACGCGAAAAGCTCTACCAATCAGGTGATTCCTTAGTGAATGTTGCATACCTAGATGATCAACTAACTATTAGATTAATCATTGCCAACAAGGACGTCACCAAGCAAGATATCGAACAATTTTTCGATCATTGGCTTATGACCGCTGAATCAGTCCGCAAGGAACTGCAGCAGTGTGCCTAAGCAATCGCCAATCTAAGCTCTGCTCTACTACGCTCAATGAGCGTACGTATGATGCACGCGAGCGCTTTAGTGATGTCTTCCAACTCCTGCTTCAAGTACGTTCATTGCCGCAGCAGCACAAATACAAACAAGCCACTGTTCAAAGCAACTCCTTTGCGGCAGCGCTACAAACACGACTTCAAGCTCAATCTGATGACCTAGTTTCTTTGCCCAGACATAAGCAATACAGCCGTCATATTATTGGAACAGACAAAGATTGGATGGGGTTTATTTGTCGGTGGGAGCCACAGGTGAGCTCTTGTATACATGGCCACCCAAGCTTTGCTTACTATCAAGTTATTGATGGTCACTTTTTAATGAATTTGTATAACGTGGCGCCAAAGCACACCGTTGAACTCAAA
>CALJAA010000049.1 GCA_938028465.1 uncultured Granulosicoccaceae bacterium
GCAAAAACGTTGGTAACTGAGCTTCAACGTGAGCTGTCACTAACTGTTGATCAATGTGGCGGGTCAGTACAAGAAATTGTCGGCGATGAAATCATGGCGCGATTCACTGAAATCGATGAAGCGATTCAGTGCGCTGTTTCGATTCATCAAAGCGCCGAATCATTTGCTAGTAAAACACAATCCAATGTCATGATGAGAATCGGTATGCATTGGGGCTTAGCTATTGTTGAAGATGGGCGTATGTTCGGTGATACGGTTAACGTGGCATCTAGAGTATCCACGATTGCACAAGGTGGTCAGACCGTCATGACAGAAGCCTTAATCGAGAATGCCTCTAGGCGATGGCAGGCTATCGCTAGACGTTTCGATACCGCTAAAGTGAAAGGAAAATCAGAACCGCTAGTAGTTTATGACATCCCAATGAAACCGGATGAGGTAACCACAATCCAAACGATGGTTAAAACTGGTACGGTTATGGAGCTATTACTGTCTTATGGCGACAAATCAGTTAACTTTGGATCAGAGGACGGCGTATTCAGTATTGGCCGTGCATTGAATAATGATTTGGTGGTAGATGCTGATTCTGTCTCTCGTCGTCATGTAACAATAGAGCGAATCCGAGACCATTTTGTTGTTGCTGATAAAAGTACGAATGGGACTCATGTGTACATCAGCGATGGTGAAGCTGTTTATCTTCGTCGCGAACAATTACCTATCTGGGGTGAGGGGCAGCTAGCCTTGGGCGCACCGGCGCCAAGGCCGAATGAAGCAGGTAATGCATTTGTGGGTGCTGGGGCAGAGCATATTGTTCATTTCGTTTGTAGCGTAAAGAACGGCGCTTCTTAGTATCTAGTGATGGCCACCAGCACTGGCGTGGATTATGCGATTTTCCTGAACGTGTATATCCCGCAGCCATATTTAACCGCGTTTACTGCATCACTAACATCTGCATCCATATTGATTTCCCCTGAGGCATCTACCCAGTCAAAGCGTTGTAATTCCATCGCGCCTTTTATCCCCTCCCAATCAAAGATGCTCATGGGGTGGAAAACGCGATGAGCGTTAAAGTGCACTGAATCAGCAAAGCCAATAGGGAAGCTAATATAAAACGTACCGTTTTTTTCAACCATCTTGGTGATATTTTTAACGCCAGCTAAATGCCCTTGCGGATCGATTGGGTCTCCGTATCGGCCAAGGCCAAAATGCTCAATGGCGTGTAGGCATGATACCGAATCACTGATTTCGGTTTCGGTGTGATCCATTAAGTCTTTTTGTACAAATTTGATGTTGGTGTGGCGACTCGGAGGTAGTGCGCGGATGTCGAATACTTCTATTGGTCGATACGATGCGACATGCGAAACAAAGCCTTCAATACGAGAACCGATATCAACATGCCTACGCGGATTATTCTTAGCAATCAAGCTAGCCACTAATAGGTCTTGGTGGTAGTAATGCCCGCGTGCGTTACCGGCAGTATCTTGATAGTCAGTCAGGATTCGGTACGATCGATTAATCTTGCCGCCTTTTCTTAGCCACTGTTTTTTTTGCGACAAATACTGAGGAAGATTTAGGATCGGGAATTTTCTATGCAACAGCGCTTTGGAGAATTTTTCACGAGGCTTGCGGACAGGTGGTTTAGCTGTACTTGTTGTGTGAGCTGTCATGGTGCCGGGTCCGCGTTTGCTATGGCAGCAATTCTATCTCATTCGTGAACAGATGATCAGCTGTTCAGTCAGGCGTACAAAAAATGAACAACGGTAGAAATAGGACGTTGATCAGTGCGTTGATATGCTATCCAAATAAATCGTCGATTGGCTCAGCCTCTAAGCACGCCGGGCCCTCATTGCGTGACGAATTAACATAACTACTGACTTGTTTCAGGCCTATGGCGTCGTTGCTAGCAGGCTGCATCAGGGCGTCTATCGTTTCGTTGTCGTTGTTATCGATCCAACTTAGCGCTTTATCTACTGGCAAAATAACGGGTAAACGATGGTGCACCTGTTCAAACATTGAGTTTGCGGGAGTAGTAACGATTGCAACCTCTGGTTTTTTGTCACTGCCATCTTCATTTTTCTCTTCCGCGGGCATTTGAAATACGCCACCCAAAAACATGGCTGGTTGATCTTTAGGGTAAACATGAAAAGGTGTTTTAATTTTACCTTCACGTTTCCATTCATAAAACCCGTTAATAGGAACCAGCACGCGTTGTGTTGCGATGAGTCGTCGAAAGGATGGTTTAGTGCGAATTGTTTCACTGCGAGCATTAATTAGCGGTGCTGAAAACTGCCCGGGTTTAGCCCAAGCGGGCAGTAAACCCCAACGCATACTGCTCAAGGTGGGTTGTTGGTTTTGCCATTGCACCACATCCAATGTTTGAGTGGGGGCAACATTGAAGCGCGGCTCGCGGCTTGGCCAAGTTTCCATGCCGAGCATTGACAGTAAAAAGCGTACGCCTTCGTTGTCGGATACATTGATTCGGCCACACATGGTTTTCTCCTTTG
>CALJAA010000050.1 GCA_938028465.1 uncultured Granulosicoccaceae bacterium
ATGCCAAGGCAATAACACACGGCCGAGTTAGCAGCAGAGCCCCGGCCTTGGCACAGTATTAATTGGCTACGCGCAAACTTAACGATATCGTACACAGTTAAAAAGTACGACTCATATTGCATGTGGCTAATCAAATCAAGCTCGTATTCAATCTGATCGGAGACTTCTTGTTTAACGCCATTAGGCCAGCGCCACTTAGCCCCATCAAGCGCTAGTTCGCGTAAGTAACTTTGTGCTGTATGATGTTCAGGGACAACTTCGCGCGGGTATTGGTAATTGAGTTCGTCCATGCTGAAGGTACACATAGCAGCAACATCGGCAGCATTTTGTATCGCCTGCCAAGGGTAGATAGCTTGCAAGGCTTGAGAGTCGCGCAGGTAACGCTCGCCATTAGCAAAGAGCCTACGCCCAGCGGTTTCTAATGTGCAGTTGTGCCGAATACACGTAAGCACATCTTGTAAGGCACGGCGCTTACGCCTATGCATATGCACATCGCCGCAAGCCACCACCGCCATATTAAATTGATCAGCAGCATCGATGACCCAGTGGCTATGCTTTTGATCGTATAGGCCGTAGTGCAGCTCTAAGGCAAGATAGGTATACGGGCCGAGTTGTTTAAACCAACTTAGCCAAGCGGGGAGTGCTTTATCGGGCCGGGGAGCGATTGGTGTTTCAGTGTTGGCGGAGGTGATAGCAGCCGATGCTGTGCCGTAATAGGGAGGCGCCAAGATCAAACAACAACCTTCTAGCCCAGCACGCTCAATCATCGTGCGATTGATATCGTAGTTACCTTTATCGGCTGCTCTGCGTGCCTGACTAATCAACTGACACAAAGCAGTGTAAGCATCGGCATCGCGCACTAAAGCAATCAAGCGATAACCATCATCAAGCGCAAATTCACTGCCTACAATGAGTTTAAAGCCCAACTCCTTAGCCCGAGCATGCGCCCGCACCATACCCGCCATTGAGCATTCATCGGTAATCGCCAACGCCGTATAGCCCAGCGTTGCAGCCGCATCAACCAACTCCTCGGGCCGGGATGCGCCACGCAGAAAGCTGAAATTGCTAACGCAATGCAGTTCGGCGTAGTCTGGGGCGGGTGTACTGGGCATGATGACCTGTTCGATTGTTGGTCAATCAGTGTACTGTAAATAATGCCAGTTATGTTATGATGAGGCGAATTCACCTTAAGTGTAATTAGGGCTGCTAGCTTTTTTCGCTAGGTATTGTGGGTGTTGCTGATTAAGCTCAGGTGAAAATCTCTACCTGGAGGGCACGTAGTACCCCATAGGGCAGTTACTCCGCGCACAAGTGTCTCCAGAAATACGCTGCATTACAGATAAAGAGGTCGTTATGTTCTCTGATCAAGAGAAATAAATTTGAGGTATGATTTATTGCTACATTAAATGAAGTCAGTAACGCAAGAGTAGGGTTGCCCATAAAGCGTTTTTTTCGGGGTGTGTTTTTAATCACTGGCTACGACACCATAAAGGGAGAAGATACGACGGCAAACTTGTAAATCCGCACTAGCAAAAGCCTTTTCGGCGCGTTCTATCATCTTGCGGTTGACATCGTAGCTGCATTTATAAGCTGCCCTGCAGAATAGGTGTTCTGGATACTCCATCGCAACAATTTAACGACTGTTGTCATTCCACTTTGCGTGATCAAGTGCATACACCACTACCTATTTAGGTAACCCTAGTAAATAGTTTAATAATCTAAATGAAGCCTCCATCAACTTACAAATAAGGATAACCGATGTATCAAGAAACTATTAAGCGTGGCGGCATAGCCGTAGTGACGGGTTCCGCCAGTGGTGTAGGTCGTGTTGCAGCCATACGCTTTGCACAAGCTGGGCTAGACGTCGTTCTTGCTGATTTACCAGGTGACGCGTTAAACAGTGCTTTGCAAGATGTGCGCGATGCAGCAACTCCAGACGCCAAAGTAATCGCAATACCAACAGATGTATCGGACGCTAGATCAGTAAATTCCTTAGCGGATGTCGTATTTGCCGAGGGCCAAGTCGCCGTGTTAATGAATAATGCTGGTATCGCCAGACCCACAAGCAGCTGGACGGATGCGGACAACTGGCGACAATTAATTGAAGTGAATTTGTTCGGTGTGTTGAATTGTGTTCAGTCGTTCTTGCCACGTATGATAGAAGCAAATCGACCTGCTGTTGTTATCAACACTGGCTCAAAGCAGGGCTTTACTAACCCTCCTGGCAACGCTGGTTACAACACCTCTAAAGCAGCGGTTAAAGCCATGAGTGAAATGTTGGCACATGAGCTACGAGAAGTGCAGGCTCCCATTTCTGTTCACTTGTTCATTCCGGGTTTTACTTACACCAATATGATTGCCTCCTTTATACCTGAGAAGCCAGCGGGGGCATGGACCAGCGAACAAACTGTTGATTTCTTTCTTGAGAGAATCGCAGCGGGCGATTTTTACGTGTTGTGCCCAGATAATGATGTATCCCCTATGCGAGATCATCGAAGGTTAGAATGGTCGTTGCAAGACGTTGTTCAAAATCGACCTGCGTTATCCCGCTGGCACGCAGAATATAAGGATGAGTTTGTCGAGTTCGAGAATTCAACCTAAGAATCTATCGAATTCTCTAGAGGGGTTAATTCCATTTTGAAAAAAATACGGATGCCTGACGACGTGTTATAGCAGCTGCATGCATACTGCAATGCGAATCAGCTCATGTATAGCTGTGGAAGCTGCTTGCTACACTGCCAACTCAGTCTGAACAACAAAGCACTCGTTTTCTCTGCCTCGCACCACACGCTCGCCCTCGTGTGGGCCGTGAGTTTCGGTAACGACAGTGACTTTTCCTGCTGCTCGATTATCAGATTTGCCTATTGGGCTGTAATGAATAATGACCCAGTCATTGATTTTACCGAGTCTGTTTGCGCGTATGGAGTTTGAAAACGCGACTCGAAAGTGCCAACCTTGAGTTTGCTTACTCATGACGGGAAGCCAAGCCAGGCCCAATCGATTGAGTTGCTTCGGTGCGACTTTGCGCAGTGTGTCGGCAGCCGCCTGAGTGCGGTAGTCTTGATCAATGGCCAGCAGTAATTCTGTAGAGATGGGATTGCTGCTGGGCTTGAAGCTAACGCCTTGAGGTGTGCTTGATGAAGCCGAATCTCTGTGTGCTAATGCAGGCATAGGTGTAAATCTCCTGAATTGCGTTAAAAAAACCTGACACTTGCTGTTGGTTGATCGCTAGTGCAGGGCATGACTCGCTATGTGCTGGTGTTATAGCCAGTATACTGTAAAAAATGTCAGTTGCGGGCTGATTTGATGGGTTTTTTAGGGTGTTTACAGCGGTTTTCAAGGGTTTGAACTGCTTTGCTAACGCCCAGTTGACTCACAAGCTGCTCCAAAACGTTGCAATTCTTCAATGTGGGGTCGGCGATACCTAGGCTTGGGTCAGTTGTTCTATTGGTTGGGTTTTTGTGCCTTAGGAGTTTAGAATTGGCTAACTATTAAGGAATCTAGCCACAGAAGGTATGGATGGACAACATTACTGGTTTAAACGCGATTCGAAGCATGGACTACGTCATCGTCCTATGTGATGACTTTGAGGTAATGCGACGGTTTTATATTGATGTGTTTGGGTTCTTTATCGAAGATGAGAAACCCGGTGTTTGGATCGGGTTTAGAGTGGGTACGTTGTTTCTTGGCCTGCGGCCACGCGGCCGCCCGTATGATGGGCCGGCAGTTAAAAAAGAGACAGCATCAATACAGCTTAGTTTTCGAGTGCCGCCTGCTGATGTCGACATTGCGTATGACACTATTCAAAGCAAAGGCATAGAGGTAATCGAAAAGCCCACCAATCAAGATTGGGCTCATCGCACCTTGTTTTTTACTGATCCTGAAAACAATGTTATTGAGATATTTGCTGACATTCATCCACGTGAAACAATTAGTGCGCCTTCTGGGAATCATGAATTGGTGGATAGCATTGGTTAGTTAATTACTTAACAAGGACGATATGAGAAAAAACCAATATGAAAAGCAACAAACAACGACGGAAGGAGATTCAACAAAAACGCATTGCAAGAGCGGAAAAACTTAAGCGGGAGTTATCCAATACAGTCCCGCCTTATGCTTTGGGTTTAGAAGGTGATGTAACTGCAGCTCTCAGTGGAGTGGTGGCGTCTGACAAAAACGAGTTAACTCACAACACGTCTTACGCTATTCAACCAGATTATTACTTGGACAAGGCATTCACCTGTATTGACTGCAAATCTAGGGAAGTTTGGACTGCAAAGCAACAAAAATGGTGGTATGAAATAGCAAAGGGCGATATTAACTCCACCGCAGTAAGGTGCCGACCCTGCAGAAAAATAAAACAAGCTATAAAAGCTGAAGCAAGACGGATTCACTTGGAGGGATTGGAGAGGAAGAAGAAAGGCGGGTAGGCTGTCGGGGTACGCAAGCTGTATCGTTGATAATTATTAAGAGAAACTGAATATTCATGAAATGAATTACATTGATCCTAGTTTGCTTGCTTATAGGGTGTGCCGCACCGGCACCCAAGTAACTAACAGCAGAACAAAAAGGCCGAGATCAAAAGCCAACTACTATCGGCTGCGAGGATGGAGTTGTTTAAGCTTGATGGCAGTGGTACGCCTATACTACTGAGTACCTAGAAGTGGATAGAGAAATTATTCGTACGCTGTATAACCCAAGAGTCAAAGTAGGGATGACGGATGCAGATTTGGATCTATTATTTCTAGAACAATAGCGACAAGAACGAAACCCATGAGCAGGGCATCGCCCGCCGTCGCTAATATGATTTGATTGGATAGCCTATTCAGTCAAGCAAGATTGGTGATTGGACGCTTTCTCAGATTGAGAAAGCGCTCAATAGGTGACACACTATATATATTCAACTTTAGCAACAGAGGTAGGTATAACGAAATGAGTAGAGCAAACAAGAGCTCAGGCTTAACCAGCGTGATCAAAACAGTCTTTTCCTCATTGCTTTTAGTATCGATTGGTGCCTGTAGCTCATCTAACGATGAACCTGATGCACCTGAAATCACAGCACCATCGATCAGCGACGGTTATTACCTCAGTGCTGAAAATATCACGTTCACTAGTTCTTTTCCTTCAAGAAGGCTCATCTACGATTTAGATAACAATCAAAAAACCTTATCGCGTTACACCGAGAGCTCAACCGGCAACATTCGGTATGACGTTGTTTATGATTACAACGACATTGGGTTGATTACCTCAAACAGAAATGTTGATGCGGCTGGGGTGGCTATCCAAACGTTTAATAATGTTTATGATGATCAAAATCGTCTTTCATCTGGTACGTCATTCAATGGCGTGGATTCTTTTTTAACCACGGTCTATGAATTTAATGCAGCGGGAACGGTTTCACGGAAGATTGTAACCACCACCGCGAACGGTAGTGCTTTTTCAGATACAGTCTATCAGTATGATAATGACGGGCAGTTGCAGAGCTCAAGTTTGACATCGCCATTATTGACAACGCCGATTGTACGAACCTATGCATTCACGTCAGTTGGAAACCTATTGGAATCAGTTACAGATAATGATGGGGCTAACAGGCAGCTTCAGTATGATGCTAACGGGAACGTCAGCGTCGAAGAGTCATATGCCGGAGATGGTCGATTGCTGAGAACCACCACTTTTGAGTACACTGAAACCGATCTGGTGGTACCCAACTTGACGCGATTTAGATTAGTGTATGAATTTGACCAATATTAAAAAGTATTGCTAACCTGAATACGCGAGCACAGAATTAAGCACTATCGTACAAGAAGTTAATGGCACGGAAGAACTAAGTGATGAGCTAAGGGTGAAGTTTCCTGTTTGGTACGATGTGGCATGCATCCACTCATCTATACTCACAAGCACTTCCACTTTAAGTGATGACTAATGAAAAAAAACTTAGTGCTCGATATCGGCAATGTTATTTGTCGTTGGGATCCACAGCGATTAGTGGCTAGTGTGTTTGATACAGAGGCCGAGCAGCGGCAGGCTATCAGTGATGTGATTGATCAGCAAGACTGGGCTGATTTGGATCAGGGCATCATTACTCAAGAGGAAGGGATCGCGCGTGCTCAAGCACGTAGCTCGCTAGATCCTGATGGAATCGTTGGCATCTTTGACAACTTGCCTCCTTCACTCACATTGATTGAGACCACGGTTGAGGCTATGCATGAGGCAAAAGCTACAGGCGTTGGTATGTATGTGTTGTCCAATATGCAGCAATTGCCATGGGAGTATCTAGATCGTACCTTTGATTTCTGGAACTTGTTTGATGGCGTTGTTGTGTCGTATGAGGCCAAGATGATCAAACCTAATGCTGATATCTATAACCATCTCTGTGAACGTTTCAGTTTAGAGCCGCAAACGTGTTTTTTTGTTGATGATATGGCCGTTAACGTTCAGGCAGCGCGAGATTGTGGTTGGGAATCAGAGCAATTGACTGATACTGCCAAGGGTGGGGATTTGATACGGGATTGGCTTGGGTAGTGCCATTTTGCATAGTTATCCCCGCCTGCGCGGGGATGACGGCACGTCAAATTAAAGACGAAAAAAAAGCTGGCAGATGCCAGCTTTTTTCAGTATTACCAGCTCAAATTAACGTGCAGGGTATAAACCGTTGCCGTTATAAGCGTCACGCTGATAGGCGCGAATGTAATCGATCTCTAGCTGGAGCGGGAAGTTATCCGCATTTAAATCAGGAGTAGGCGCCCAAGCACTGCCGGCTACTAGGTAGGCAACAATATTCATTTGTTGGCGCCCTACTTGTGGTCCGGATAAACGCTTTACTTCTTGGCCGTCGATATACCAGATAACCAACTGAGGCTCCCACAACACACTGTAGGTGTGGAAATCATCGCTATACAACGCGCCCGTAGGGTTCTTGTATTCCATAGTTGGTGCAGACATCGTGCTTCTATCATTTACGTTGCCGTAGTGATAAGTTTGGAATGCATCTTCGTCACCAAATGGGTTTTCACCTAGGTACTCAATGATATCAATCTCAGGTGCGTGATGGTTCTTACCTTCACCAGGGTAGCGGTGATATAGGTAGAAGCTAGATAACATGCCGGACTCGCCACCAACCTTCATGCGGCTTTCAACATAACCGTAGGTCATACCAAATAGGTCATGGCTAGACAATGCGCCTGAAAGAAAAACGCATCGCTCGTTACCTGTTGGGTCTGGCTCATCGCAAGTTGCTGGTAGGTTGTCGGCTAGCGCATCAGGAGTTGGGATTGCTTCAATTAACAAGCTTGTGCCGTTAAATTTGAAAGGATTAAAACCAAAATCTGGATCGCGCTGTGTGTTAACAAAATACTGCTGCTCGCCATTGATGATGCTGTTGTCACCCCAAGTTAGGCTAGTGTTCCACTTGGTCGCATCAATAGCATCGCCATTAAACTCGTCACCGAATACTTCTGTGAAAGAACCAAGGAAGTTAGCCGTGTTAGATAGATCATTTACTGATGCAAACTTATCGTCTGGCTCTTTGTAAAAGTCATCATACAATGGTACTGGTGCATTTGAATCAGCGTGATACGTGATAGTGATTGAGTTAGAAAGTTCAGACTCGTTGCCTTCATTATCAACGGCTGAAACAGTGTAGCTAAATGTATCGCCAGCTTGTGGGCCGTTAGTTGCGCACTCATGCAAACGATCTAAGAAGCGTGTGTAGTTACAATCGATGAATGACGTGGTGCGCCAGAATTTGTCGATCTCAGCTTGGGTACCGCCATTAGCATCTGTTTGATCACGACCAACTGTATAGACGTGACCATCGCTTCGGTAAATGTTGTATTGAACAACGTCACCGTCGTCATTCGATGGAGCCCAATTAATTTCTGCCCAGTCGTTAGAGATCAGCTCTATGCGCAGATTTTTGGGTGTAGTGGGTGCAGCACCTGCTACAGCAACTTCGTTGTCGATTTCTAGGTCAGCGCCAAATGGGTCGCTTGCAACAGGGCCCGGAATTGGATCCGCAAATGGGTTAGGTAGTTCTGGTGGGTTACCAAGACCAGTTGCGCCTGAGCCAGCAGTTGTAGTGCCTGTAGGGGTATCGGTCGTATCACCCGTTGTGCTGCCATCAGCTGTGCCAGTAGTATCACCCGTCGTGCTGCCATCAGCAGTGCCAGTGGTATCACCCGTCGTGCTGCCATCAGCGGTGCCCGTAGTTTCACCAGTCGTGCTGCCAGTTGCAGTGCCGGTTGTTTCACCAGTCGTACTGCCAGTAGCGGTGCCCGTAGTTGAACCGGTCGTTGCAGTTGTACTCCCGGTGGTGCTACCAGTTGTAGCGGTAGTACCTGTAGTACTTTGATCATCCGACACTACCGGGGTAGGATCGTTTGAGGATGAGCAAGCAGCGATGGTGGTGGTCATTAGACCGATTGCTGCGTACCTGACAATCTTTTTCATGTGGGAAACCTAGTCTTTGTTGGGTTAATTGCCAAATCCTGTCGGGCTGGATCGGGCTCGTTCTATTTCTGACGCGAATAATAGCACCGCCTCAAGGGCGAACCGCGAGACACAGCTCCTAAAACAAGCGTGACAACCGACACACTTGGCTCGGTTTTAACGCACTACTGCGCATTCGGTGAATAATAAAGCAGTTTGCGCCAAAACATGGGTAAAACTACCTTTCGATCAGGAAACTCGGCATTGGTCAATTAATTACCAATACATCAAAATCTCGTGGATTCAGGGGCTTACAGCGCAGCCCATGGATTGTGTCCTTTTGTTATTATTACCAGCCCGGCGGTTACCCATTCGGACCGCCAGTATTAAATCACTCAATAGCACTATTATTAACGGGATTCAGGAATACATATGAGTATGACCAAAAGCGCGGGTGGGCTGAACGTAGCCTCAGTTCTGCATGATTTTGTTAATAATGAAGTACTGCCCGGAACGGGTGTTGAACCTGATCATTTCTGGCAATCGATGGCCGACGTCATCGCAAAATTTGCACCGATCAATGCAGAGCTTTTAGCAAAGCGCGATAGCATTCAAGTTCAGATAGATGATTGGCACAAAGCAAATCCAGCGGCGAATGACGCTGACTACACCCAATTTTTAGAAAGCATCGGTTACATCGTGCCGGTGCCGGCTGATTTTAGCGTAAGCGTTTCAAACGTTGATGCAGAAATTGCAGAACTTGCTGGCCCTCAATTGGTAGTGCCTGTAAACAACGCGCGTTATGCATTGAATGCAGCGAACGCTCGCTGGGGCAGTTTTTATGATGCTTTGTACGGAACTGACGTTATCAGTGAAGAAGGCGGAGCTGAGCGCAGTGGCGGCTATAACGCGGTTCGTGGTGAACGAGTAGTTGCTTACGCTAATAAGTTTCTTGATGAGGCTGTGCCGTTAGGCCAAGGTAGCTACGGCGATGTTGCGTCATACATCGTAAAAGACGGCAAGCTACAGGTGACGTTAGTGTCAGGTAGTGAAGTTGGCTTAAAAGACGCCTCTCAGTTTAAAGGCTTTACTGGAAGTGAAGATAAGCCTGACAGCATTTTGCTAGGCCACAACGGCTTACACGCAATAATACAAATTGATCCAAGCTCTGTTATTGGCCAAGCTAGTGCTGCTGGTGTTAAAGATGTACTGCTCGAATCTGCCTTATCCACTATTCAAGATTGCGAGGACTCAGTCACAGCGGTAGATGCTGATGACAAAGTTATTGTGTATCGCAATTGGTTGGGTTTAATGCGCGGCGATTTGCAAGATGCGTTTGATAAAGGCGGTAAGCAGGTTGTCCGTAAGCTTAATGCAGATAAAAAATTCACTGCAGCTGATGGTGGTTCTATGAGCTTACCAGGTAGAAGCGTTTTGTTAGTACGAAACGTTGGCTCTCATATGATGAGTGATGCTGTGCTCGACGCCGATGGTAATCAAGTACCTGAAACCTATATTGATGCAATGGTCACCAGTGCTTGTGCGATGCATGACCTTAAAAAATCGGATAGTGATAATCGTAACTCGCGTACTGGCAGCGTTTATATCGTTAAGCCAAAGCAGCATGGCCCTGAAGAAGTCGGCGTATCAGTGCAGTTGTTTGGTGCGGTTGAAAAAGCGTTGGGTATCGCTGAGAACACTTTAAAAATCGGCATTATGGATGAAGAACGTCGTACCTCGATTAACTTGAAGGCGTGCATCGAAGCGGCGCGTCATCGCGCGATTTTCATCAACACAGGCTTTCTTGATCGTACCGGTGATGAGATGCATACCAGCATGTGCGCAGGCGTTATGGTACCTAAAGGCGAGATGAAGTCGGCTACATGGTTAAACGCCTATGAAAACAATAATGTTGATGTTGGTTTAGCGTGTGGCATGAAAGGCCAAGGGCAAATTGGTAAAGGTATGTGGGCAATACCAGATGAAATGTCAGCGATGATGGAGGCCAAAATAGGCCATCCAAAGTCGGGTGCTAACACGGCTTGGGTACCATCGCCAACGGCTGCAACTTTGCATGCTACTCATTATCATCAAGTGAGCGTGTCAGAGATTCAGACCGAACTTGCCAAGCGCACACCTGCAAGTGTTGCTGATATTTTGACTATCCCGATTGTTGAAAAGGGCCGTAACTTTTCACAAGAAGAGCTGCAGCACGAACTCGATAACAACGCGCAGGGCATATTGGGTTATGTCGTCAGATGGGTTAACCAAGGTGTGGGTTGCTCTAAGGTGCCTGATATCAATGACGTGGGTTTGATGGAAGATCGCGCTACCTTGCGAATCTCTAGCCAAGCGCTAGCCAATTGGATACACCACGGATTAATTACTGAAGCCCAAGTGCGGGACACAATGGAGCGCATGGCGATTATTGTTGATGAGCAAAACACCGGGGATCCTGAATATGTGCCAATGGCGCCAGATTTTGACACCAGTGTGGCTTTTCATGCGGCTCTAGACCTTGTTCTAAAAGGGCAGGAGCAGCCTAATGGTTATACGGAGTTCATATTGACGGAACGCCGGCGCGAGCGAAAAGCTGAATTGGCTAAAAAAATCGCTGTTTAGGGAATTTTTGGGGTTAGCAGCTGTCTTGAATACAGAAGCTGAACTAGACTCAGCCCTCTAGCACTTGAAATTGGCCTTGCCAAATACCAGGAGAAAATAATTGATCAACACTAAAGCAAAAGCAGGAATCGCCATTGCGATAGCCGGCGTACTGGTAGCGGGTTGCGCCAGTTCATTAAACCCGTTCGCACGTGAAGCGGATGAGCGTTGGGCCGACTACAAAACGTGGACCAAAATAACAGAAGGTAAGACGGGCACAGGCGACCCAACTGGTTTGATCAAAACGGTACACAAAGGCCCAGATGGCTACCGTGATGTATACGTAAATGATATTGGCAAAGCAGCACTTGAAGGTAGCGCGCCTTACTTGTTCCCTGCAGGGTCAATCGTGATAAAAGAGCAATTTGGTAGCAAAGCTGATTGGGAAGCTGGCAAAAACGCCGGTGTGACAGTCAGTATTAAAGCAACAGCAAGCGACACAGTTAATCGTGATGATTGGATTTGGGCTGATAGTTACACCGCTAAAGCAGGCCCATCTGCATTTTGCTCAGGTTGCCACACTGCGGCAATCGCATCTGACTTTGTCTTTACCCACGCTGATTTCTTAGCGGCTCAAGAGTAAAGCTTCGTCATACCTGCTTGACCGTCCTTCGGCAAAGGTTGTCATCCCTGCGTAGGCGGGAATCCATGCACGAGTACACATGGATCCCCGCCTACGCCCTCTCAAAACATCTGCAACTGCGCATCAGTAATCGTTGCAAAGCTCGTATCACAAAATTGAAGTATTCCATCAGCCGCTGGCGCTAATTGCTTTTCCATATAGTGCTGAAAATCGGGTGGGGCGGTGAGTAGCTGTATTGGCTCTGGCCCATTGCGTGTAATCACATATTCTATCGTGCGGCGTTCTCTTGGTAGCTTTCGTGCGGCTTGTACATGAGGCGGTACGTTTTTGATGTAATCGCTGAGTTTGCGCCTGATGCGTTTTTTATAAACTAGCTGATCATCCATTTCACCTGCCTGCATTGCTTCTGCCGTTTCTCTAACAAACGCTTCAAACGGTAAATCTAAAAACACGCGCCTAAATAATTCGCGTTGAAAATTTCTGGCCAGCGGCGTCCAGTCAGTGCGGGCTGCCTCTAAACCCTTGACTAGCAATTCATCTTTACCGTTCTTGTTAATCAAGCCTGCGTATCGTTTTTTACTCCCCGTGGGCATACCTCTTACGGTTGGCATTAAAAAGCGTGTGAAGTGCGTTTCGAATTCCATCTCTAATTGAGATTCAAGTTGGTAGTCATTATTAAGTGTTTCGCGCCACCAGTCGTTTAATGAATCCCTAAGTTTGTTGCCCGTATCCTGAGCCGATTCTGCGTCATCTTTATCGCTTAAGTGTACAAAGAGTGAATCGGTATCACCGTAAATGACTTTATAGCCATGCTCTTCTATCTTGTCGCGAGAGCGGGTGATGATTTCATGCCCGCGCCGGGTAATACTGGATGCCAACTGCTGACTATGAAAGCGGCAGCCGCTACTACCCAGCACACCGTAGAAGGAATTCATAATGATTTTGATCGCCTGTGATAAGGCGGCATTGTTTTCTGCCTTAGCTTTATCACGTGCTTGCCATAGTTCAGTAATCAAACTAGGCAATATATGATCGGTGCGAGAGAAGGTAGCATCAAAAAAGCCTGGTACCGGGTTATCACCTGGTTGCGCTAAGCCCATAGGGTCAATGAAGAATGTGCGAATAATGCTGGGGTATAGGCTCTTAAAATCAAAGACCAATACGTTTTCGTATAAACCAGGCAGTGAATCAAATACATAGCCACCAGGGCTACCAAGGCCTGTGTCGATGTTGTCTACATCGGGTGCAACATAGCCATTGCGATGCAGTAGGGGCAAGTAGAGGTTGTCTAGCGCTGCAACTGATCCGCCTTGCCGATCAATTGCTAACCCGGTGAGGTTCGCGCGTTGAATAGCAAAAGGGATTAAGTCAGCTTTTTCGAATACCTGATTAACTAAGGCGGTGTCTTGATAGTTGTATTCGGCAAGGGCGGGTTTGTCATCTGCAAACAGGCGATTAATTTCAGCGACTTTGTTTTCTTCGGAGCTGATTAACTTGCCAGTGCCAAGTAATTCGTGCGATACGTTATCAAGCGAAAAACTATCAAACGCCCAAAAGCCTGCTTTGAGTAAATCAATGCCATCCAATACAGGCCTGCCTGGCAGGCGTGCTAGCTTTTTCTGGCCGCCGTTACCAGGTTGCAAAATGTTGGCGGTTTCAAAACCACGCCCCATGGCAAACGGCACACCTAGTGAGCGACATTTAGTTTCTAAAAAATTTAAATCAAAGCCCACAATCGCCCAACCGATTAATAGATCAGGATCTACCTCTTTTAGCCAAGCAAAAAAATCGGCCAATAAGGTTTTTTCATCGGGCGCATATTGAAGCCAATAGTTATCGCACTGCACTGATTCGCCTTCACCGATCATAAACACCGTGCCGCGATTATCGTCGGTATGCATAGGGGCGACAGCGACGGAGTAAAGCTGTTGAGTATGGCCACGGGTTTCTATATCGAGTGACACCGCACGTAGGTCGGGTTCAACTTCTACGGCAATCATCTTAGGGTTGATCATCACCATGCCGTGTTCGTCGTGCTGGATTTCACCTGTGGCTTCAAAGCCTGCGTGGATGAATCGCTCCATTAAAAAACGATCGGCAGGTTTGATATCGGATTCGTGCAGCGTGACGGGCATTTGCCGATATTGCTGTAGGTCACGTTGGTTTTTGAAATACAAGCCATCGCAATCTTCACCGGTCATGGTTTTTAAATCCAATGGCTTACGTGTACAGTTGGGTGGTAGGGGGATATCCTCAGAGCGCTCGATAAAACACACCGCTTTTTGCCCACCCACAGAAATACGCAGTGGCCCATCACTGGTAGCGGCCCAGTAGGTGAGCTCAACCCCGTTCGGCGTATCGCGCCAGTTGCGGGTAAGCAAGTAGCCTTGAATGGTGTTCATGAATAAAACACTGGTTAACTGCAGCTAGTTTACCAAGGAATGTGGCTCATCAGCGGCATAGTGCTGATTATTTATCCAGTGTATCGGCATAAGTGGTGTAGATGTGCGAGTATCCGTCATTCGCTTTGGCCACCAACAGAATATTAATACTATGTCTTCGTATACTTTATCTTGGAGCAGAGCAGTAGGTGACGGATCCACAGGTGAAACGAGTGGTGGTACCAAGGCTGACGCTACACTAGAAGGCATGCTATCAAATCTTAAAAAGACCCTAAATAAATCAGGCAGCGTATCGCTCGCTGTAATTGATGGACCAGAGCTTGGGCCTCAGTTGTTGCAGGTAGAAACTCAAGGCGGCAAATCACTACTAACGCTCGGCGTGGATGATGGCGATGACTACATAGTACGTAACTATGTACAAAGCGATAAAGAGCGCAACGCGCTTGCAGAAGAACCTGAGAAGATCAAGCTATTCGGTAATTACTGGAGCAAGCACTTGATATGCACTGATAAGGAAGTCGTTACCGCTGCGTTTACTGAGTTTTATGAAACGGGCGATGTGTCCAAAGCTGTATTGAAATAGCCGTTACTTCGTAGTTCTTTGTAACGTTGGCAAAAGCGCTTTCCGCAGGCGCCGCACCATTGGTGTAAAATTAGGCTTACACCTTAACCCCATGTGCAAACATGTATCGCTACCTGCCTGGTTTACTTTTGCTTCAGTTGCTAACAGCTGCATTGATATGGCTTGGCCGCGACACTGACCCACAACAATTGTTATGGCAAGCGGGTTTGCCACTCGGTGTCGTGGCCATCGTCACCGCACTGTGGTTTGGCAGTATTGGTAAAGCGGATGCCGAGCGTTCGATGGCAAAGCTTCACGTTAAACATGCCAAGGAACGAGAAAAAATTCAGCTAACCGCTGAAAAAGAAAAGGCCCGCGTTTTAGATAAAACCCATAAAGAAATCCGCAAGCAGGAGCGCAGAGTAGGGCGTAGTGCCAATATTAAAGTGAGCCTCGCGTTTGCTGGCGCCGCACTTGCTGGTGGTGTGTTTTTGATTGTTGAGTTTTTCACGCTCGGGCTGCTGACCTTGTCTACATCGATGGGCGGGTTAGGTGGTTACCTGTTAAGAGTGGGTCAAACTCGCAAATCCGCAGCGAGTGGTAATCCTGAACTTACTGAGCCGATGACTAGCGGGCCACACGGGCCATCAAATCCAAAGATTATTGAACATCGGGATGTAGTGAGGGACCACCACCCAGATTAATTCACAATTTGTTCTAATTGAGTGTTGTTAGCATACTCAACCCCTTTTTACCTGCCACACCATTAAGTCAATTCACCATAACTGCTCATCTACACGAGGCTGATACCCGCAGCCTTGTTGCATCCAAGCCTGTTTACCAACAATGGCATAGCCCAGTTTTGCAGCGACATCGTTGTGCGACGTGGCGCGCATTTCTATTTTCTTTGACACGCATCACAGGTTAGCTAACGTGCGTTCTCGCACGTTTTGGCACCCAAATTGGATTGGGAAGGTTTGGGAATCTGTGGGTTTCGCGGATAAATCAGTGATTTACCAAGGAATTTACATCTGCTACATGGGCTGAGCTATTCAGTTTTTGTCATGGCGTGGAAGAAAGAATCAAACGAAAGCGCTGCTGGACAGCATTGAATTAATGAAATAAATGACGCTTGTGATACCCCCAAGACAGCGGCTTGCCTCCCAGGCAAGTTTTGCTGTGTCCGCAGTTTTTATACTGCTGGCATTGCTCGTATCTACGGTTGCACGAGCGTTTGATCTCACCAGCTATATGGAAATCGTGCTGGTTGAAGACGTCGGCACTTCATGGGTGACCGTTCCTTTAGAGAATTTCTACGCCAACGCCATACCGGTTTGTACTTACGTACTCGGCACTTTTGCTGGTAGCGCACCGGGTTACACCAACCCACCTGCCGTTACTCGCATACGAAACATCTCGGCATCGTCTTTTGATTTGCGCATTCAAGGTTGGGAAGACAGCAGCGCTACCGCTAACGATGTGCACTGTGTAATTGTGGATGAAGGTGTTCATACACTTCCAGATGGCCGCAAGGTGGAAGCACATACGGTGGTCTCGGATCAGACAACGGGCCAGCATATCGTTGGTGGCGGTTGGCAAAATTCTTATCTTGAAAACGTGTCTGGAGATTTAATACACACGTTTAATAGCCCGGTTGTATTAGGGCAGGTAATGTCATACAACGACAATCGCGCCAGTGTGTTTTACAGCAATGACTGTGAAAGCCGTCAGAACAATCCTTTCCATCAAAACTTTGCTGACGGCATATGTGTAGGTAAGCACATCGGCATGATAGCAAGCACACGTGCACCAGAAACCTTGGGCTACATCGTCGCCGAAGCCGGTAGCGGTACGGTTAACAATATATTTTATGAATTGGCATTAGGTTCAGATTCGGTTGCTGGGAATAATAATGGTAACACTGGCGATACCTACGCTTTGTCTCGCCATCACACTATCGCTGTATTGCATCAAGCAGGCGAAGACGGTGGGAATGGCTCTTGGGCAGTACTTTATGGTGATGATCCGCTGGCTGGCAATGATATGGATCTGGCTGTTGATGAGGAGATTGTTGCACGTGACGCGTCGCGAAACCACACCAACGAACCTGTTTACTACTGGGCATTCGCCGCATCGGAGCTAACGCTACAAAAAAATCTGATCAACAATAGTGGTGGTACAGCAAGTTTACTCGACTTTACGTTATCTGCTGCGGGTACTGATCCATTTGCGGGTATCAGTGGTACTGAGGATGTAACTGATATCAATGTAACGCCAGGTACCTACACGTTAAGCGAAACGCTTGTCAGTGGTTACGACACGACCGGTTGGAGCTGTATCGGAGCAAGTTCATCAACAGCCACCAGTGTTGAGCTGCAAGCGGGCGATGATGCAATTTGTACCATCGTTAATGATGACCGCCCATTTAGTCAGCTCACGCTGCTAAAGGATGTCACTAACGACAGTGGTGGCACCGCAACAGATGCCGATTTCCAACTCACCTACGACACGCCCGGTTTTATGGGTACAGGAGTAGAGGGTGATGGGGCGATTACCGCCGTTACTGTCCCACCTGGAGATTACACGCTTTCCGAAACGTCGTTGATTGGCTACGAACTAGAAGCCATTCAATGTGACGGCAGTGATGCAGACGGCAGCGATGGTTTAACTATCGCCGATGGTGAAACGGTTACCTGCACGTTTATTAATAACGATCTAGGTGTTGATCTATCTATCGTGAAGACGGTTGATGACCCATCACCCAACGTTGGCCAGACGGTCACGTTTACTTTGCTGATTTCAAACAGCGGCCCTGACGAAGCGACCAACGTATCCGTAGAGGATGTGGTTAAAGCTGGCTTCAGTTATGTGCCTGCCACCATTACTGGCGCGGATTCGCGCAATGATTCTGACCCCTCAGGTACTGGACTCGCCTGGGTCATCAATAGTTTGCCATCCGGCGCAAATACTTCGGTCTCTTTCGAGGCTGTGGTGCAGGCGCCATAGGACGTATATCATGAAGAAATATAACCCATCAAAAGCGCTTGCTGCACGGAAGCGACAAATCAGAAGACGCCGAGCGGCCGCTGTATTAATCGGGGTATTGATCCCGTTAACGGCTTATTCGCTAACACTAACTGATTATCTCAATACGGCTGAAGTTTCGCCATCGAGTAATCAGTTTGAGGCGGATGGCACTAACAACTTTGGACAAGTTCAAGTAACGCCTAACGCGGAACTGACTATTGTCAAAGTGGTTGAAAACGACAATGGCGGCTTGGCGGGCATTGGTGATTTCACTGTGACAACCAGCGCAGGCCCATTGGCGTTTGATACTGGTGTAACAGCTGGTACCACCATAACTTTTACATCTGATACGCTGTACCTCGCGCCAGGCACATTCTCGTTAATTGAGGATGACGTAGCTGGCTATGCTGAAGGCACTTGGTCTTGTTCGGCTGGTACGGTTAACAACGCAAGCTTTAACGCAGGCGAGGTCGCACTTGCTTTTGGTGAGCAAGCTACTTGTACGATCATCAATAACGATATTGCACCGACGTTAACGCTGACTAAAACGCTGGTTAATGATAATGGTGGCAATTTAACAATCGCAGACTTTGATATTTCAGTTGATGGTACTGAAGTAGTAAGTGGCGTAGCAAATACAGTTGCAGCTAATGTCGATATCGATGTTAGTGAACTGGATATTGATGGATATACGCAAGGCACTTGGTCTTGTGTGGATGCAAACACATTAACGACCGGCTTACCAACTGCCGGTGCAGCTACTGGCACTATCGTTAACTTGCTGCCGGGCTCTGCGGTAACGTGTGAAGTGACCAATGATGATATCGCGCCTACTCTCAGCCTAACCAAGAATCTAGTTAATGATCACGGCGGTAACTTGGCGATCACCGACTTTGATATCGCGATTGCAGGTACTGAGGTGGTAAGTGGTGTTGCCACAACGGTTGGTGCAAATGCACCAATCACTATTTCAGAACTTGATATAGATGGATATGACGAAGGCACATGGGCTTGTAGTGATGCTAATACATTAACGACAGGCTTACCAACAGCAGGTGCCGCGACAGGTGTTGATGTCACACTGGCTCCAGGCTCGGTAGTGGATTGCGTCATCACTAATGATGACATTCAGCCCACGCTCACGCTTGTTAAGACTCTGGTCAATAACAACGGTGGTAACAACACGGTTGAAGATTTTGATATCTCAATTGATGGGGTAGAGGTTGTCAACAGTGCTGTTACACCAGTCACTGCAAACACACCAATCACCATCTCAGAGCTTGACCTAAATGGCTACACAGAAGGCACATGGTCTTGTGTGGATGCAAATAACTTGACGACTACTTTACCAACGGCCGGCCTAGCAACATCGACCAGCTTAACGTTGCTTCCGGGCTCTGAAGTCACTTGTAGTATCACTAACGATGATTTAGCGCCAACGCTAACGCTTAGCAAGGTATTGGTTAACGATAATGGTGGTGATCTAGCCATCGCAGACTTCGACATATCTATTGATGGTGTGGAAGTAGTTGATGGTGCTGCCAATATCGTAGCGTCTAATACGCCAATCACTATTTCTGAACTGGATTTGGATGGCTACACAGAAGGCACTTGGTCTTGTGTAGATGCCAATTCATTAACAACTGGATTACCCACTGCTGGCCTTGCAACAGGTGAGTCAATTACGCTAGTTGAAGGTTCGGATGTGACTTGTACGATATCGAATGATGATATAGCACCAACATTGGCATTGAACAAAGTACTGGTTAATGACAATGGTGGTAACAGAACTATCTTGGATTTTGATATCTCGATAGATGGTGTTGAAGTAGCTGACGGTGCAGTGGCTGCAGTTGAGGCAAACACCCCAATTACGATTGCTGAACTTGAGCTAGATGGCTATACACCGGGTACTTGGAGCTGTGTCGATGCTAATGCGTTAACGACAGGCCTGCCAACTGCTGGTGTGGCGACGGGTGAAATCATCTCGCTTAAGCAGGGCTCGGAAGTGGTTTGCGAAATCACAAACGATGATATTGCTCCAATGCTGACGCTTAGCAAAACGGTTGTTAATGATAATGGCGGTAATCTAGCGGTTGCTGATTTTGACATCTCAATAGATGGTGTAGAAGTTGTAGATGGCGTTGCAAATGCTGTTCAAGCGAATACGCCAATCACAATCAGTGAGCTTGATCTTGCGCCATATGCTGAAGGTACTTGGTCATGTTTTGATGCAAACGCGCTTGCAACGGGCCTACCGACTACCGGCCTTGCAACGGGTGTTAGCGTAACGCTATTGCCTGGCTCTGATGTCACGTGTGAAATCACCAATAATGACTTAGGTGTTGATCTGTCGATCGTGAAAGCGGTGGATGATAATACGCCTGATATCGGTCAGGTTATCCAATTTACTATGGAAGTATTCAATGCTGGCCCGGATGAAGCGACTGCCGTAACAGTTACTGACGTGGTACCAAGTGGTTTTACCTATGTAGCGGGTTCGATCGTTGGTGGCGATGCAAGTAATGACACTGATCCAACAGCGGGTGGCTTGAGCTGGACGATTAATTCGATCCCCGCCGGTGCCACACCTGTTGTGTTGACCTTTGAAGCAACTGTTAACGCTCCATAAGTTTAGCGATAACACGCAAACGTGATAATGACTCGCTTCATGCGCCAACTGCTGAACGGAACGCTAGCCCTGATCCTAGGATCAGGTGTTAGCTCCGTTTATGCATTAACGGAAACTGACTTCACCAATCGATCGGGTGTTCAGGGTTCGTCTATGCAGTACGAAGCGAACAATGCCAACAACGTTAACGATGTGGTGATCTTACCTAAGGGCATGACGGTTACCAAAAGCGCTGACGTGTCAGGTTTATCTACACCTGTTAAAGCAGGTGATGTGATTGCGTATGAAA
The DNA here is from genome assembly GCA_938028465.1 of uncultured Granulosicoccaceae bacterium. Classification (GTDB taxonomy): domain Bacteria; phylum Pseudomonadota; class Gammaproteobacteria; order Granulosicoccales; family Granulosicoccaceae; genus Granulosicoccus. The sequence continues at coordinate 20,584 of CALJAA010000050.1, forward strand.
TCGCGATTGAAAATACTGGCCTATTAACACTAACGAATATTCAATGGGCTGATTCGATCATCCCAGCAGCATCAATGAGCTTGGCATCTGGTGATACTGATGCTGATAACGAACTCGATGCAGATGAAATCTGGATTGTTGAAGGTAATTACACCGTTGCTCAAACTGATCTTGATACTGATGGTGGTGGTGATGCCGATATTGATAACACAGTTACTGTATCCGCAAATGAACTAACGGCTATCGATAGTAGTGTTGAAGTGCCTATTAACCAAGAGCCGTCTATGGCAATTGTCAAGGTTGTTGACTTAGCAACAATCGGTTCACCGGCTACATTGAGCTACGAAATTGAACTGACCAATACGGGTAATGTTTCATTAACGGGTGTAGTTGTGAGTGACACCTTGCCAAATGGAGGCGCCGGTATATTAGCAGGGCCCCTAGTTGATACGGGCACTGTCAGCATATTGGATGTTGATGAGACATGGCAATATACTTTAAGCTACGCGGTGGATCAAGCCACCATTGATACAGGCGCCACGCTTGTTAACACTGCCACTGCAACCAGTGCCGAGACAGGCGCAAGCGTAGTTAGTGATACGGCAGAAACCGACATTATCAACACACCATCATTTACCGTTGCTAAAATTGTAGATGTAGTGCAGATTGATGAGCCTGGTACGCTCAACTATACGATTACGCTTTTTAATGATGGTAATCGTTCACTGAACAATATCGTATTAAGCGATACCTTACCTAATGGAGCAGTTGGTACCCTAGTCGGTCCAATAACCGATGTAAACACTGTGGGTGTGCTCGATGTTGGCGAAACATGGGAATACACTGGTAGTTACGCCGTTGATCAAGCTGATATTGATGCTGGTGCTGACCTGATTAACACGGTAAGCGTAACGTCGACTGAAACAGGGGCAGTAACCAATACGGCCTCAGCCGTTACAACGATTCAAACCGCGCCTGCCTTAACTGTGAGTAAAGTGGTTGATCAAACTGCGATTACAGCACCTGTTACATTGACGTATACCATTGCGGTTGAAAACACAGGCAATATATCGCTAGACAACATCGTAATAGAAGACACGCTCCCAAATGGTAGCCCTGCTGTTGTAACCGGGCCGGTTACTGATACTGGCTTAGCGGGAAGTTTAGATGTAGGCGAGCAGTGGGAATACACGGCGAGCTATGTTGTTACGCAACTGGATATTGATGACGGAGTTACGCTTACCAACCTTGTTACCGCGACTAGCAATCAAACGTCACCTGCCATTGAAACAGATACAGCGCTAACAACGATCACACGCTCACCCGAATTTACGGTAAGCAAGGCCGTTGATCAATCAGCGGTTACCGAGCCATCTGTATTGGCGTATCAAATTGAGATTACTAACACTGGCAATACCTCATTGTCATCGATTGGATTGGTGGACACCATGCCAGACGGTTCTGCCGGCGTATTAGCTGGGCCTACAGGTGATGGCTTAGTGGGTTCAGTACTCAATGTAGGTGAAACGTGGGTATACACAACGCAGTACACGGTATCGCAAGACGAGATCAACGCAGGCGTTGATTTGGTTAATGCAATTGAGGTGACAACTGCTGAAGCAGGCAGCGAGTCAACTCAAGCGACCACGACTATTTCGCAAGCGCCGGGATTGAGTATCAGTAAACAGGCCGTTGAAACCTCTTTTACGGCGGTTGGCGATACTGTGAATTTTGATTTACTGGTGGTTAACAGCGGTAACGTCGCATTGGTTGATCTCAACATCGATGATCCGCTGGCAGACCCGGGTAGCGTAACGTGCGCACAACCACAACCCTTTCAGTTATTACCGGGGCAATCACTTGCTTGCTCTGCTGTAGTTACAGTCACTAGTGATCATGTGGTTGCAACAGAACTAACAAATGTGGCAAGCGTTGCTGGCGTCGATTTATTAGGCAACGATATTTCAGCGCAAAGTTTAGTAGCCGCTGTGCCGATGGAACGTGTGCCACCTGTTGCAACTGATGAAACACAACTCAATAATGTGAGCACCAGTGTTACTAACTTCGCGGCTGCTGCTGATGATACTGATCCGAATGGTGATATCGATATCACCACAGCGCAATTTAGTGACCCAGCCGCTACCGATACTGATGGCGATGGTGACGCTGACACCTTAGCAGTAGTAGGTGAAGGCACATGGGCGTTTGATAACACGACAGGTGAGGCCACGTTTACACCTGAAGCTGGATTTACAGCTGACCCAACGCCGGTTTCCTATACGGTGTCAGATGCAACTGATCTAGTGTCAAACACAGCATTGCTCATAGCTGATTATCCTCAATCAGCACCAGTGGCAGTTGATGATTACATGCTGAACCCGCAATCGCCATCACCCGGCAACCCAACCACAGTCAATGTGTTGGCTGCTAATGGTGGAGCTGCTGATTCTGATCCTGAAGATGATTTAGACGTTAGTACGATTAATTTTGTAAGCGCTAACGCGATAGATACTGATGGTGATGGAGATAACGATAGTTTGCTAGTGACAGGTGAGGGTCAGTGGGTTGTAGATCAACTGGGTAATGTTACGTTCACGCCAGCAGCTGGGTTCTTAGCTGACCCTACACCAATCAATTACACGGTGTCTGATGTGACAGGGCTTGCCTCTAACGACGCGATCATCACCGTTGAGTATCCGCAAACAGCACCGGTTGCAGTGGATGATGAGCTTCTTGATCAGCCTCTGGGCCAACCCGTAGTAGTTAGTGTGCTGGGTAACGATACTGATGTAGAAAACAACATCGACCCCACATCTGTGCGATTCGCCGATCCTGACACAGGGCAACCAGTAACATCGCTTTTTGTGCCAGATGAAGGCGCTTGGACTGTCGACACCGCAACAGGGGATGTTACGTTTACACCTGAAGCAGGCTTCTTAGGCAATCCTGCGCCAGTTCCGTATCGCGTAGTCGATACAACGGGTGTTGCCTCTAACTGGGCAATGATAACCATCACGTTTGAAAAGCCGGCTGGGCTGGAAGGTATTGTTTGGCTGGATGCTGATCGTGATGGCACTGTCGATGCTGATGAATCACGTAAAGCGGGTTGGACACTGCGTGTTGTTGATTCCAACGGTAATGTCGTGGCTACTGCGATTACCGATGCTAACGGTGAATACGCTATCACTGGGCTAATACCTGCTGCTTACACAGTTGAATTTTACAATGAGCAGGGGGTGTTTATGGATGAACAAACCACTAATGGTGTGCTCTCTGCGGGGCAAACGATTAACTTGCCATTGCCAGTCGACCCTGGTGGTGTGGTATACGACAGTATCAGCCGTGCGCCAGTTGAAGGCGTAACCCTAACATTGGTTAACGATACGGGTACCGTTGTGGATGAGGCTTGTCTTGCCGGTAATCAGCAAAATCAGGTTACGGGTGAAGATGGTTTGTATAGCTTTAACCTCAATGTCGGTCAGCACATTAGTTGCCCAGCCGATTCGATCTATCGTATACAAATTGCGCAAACGCCTACTGATTACTACAGCAACTTCAGTTCGATCATCCGCCAAGAGGGCGCCAATAGTTGTGGGTCGCCGTTATTAGGTTGCGCGGTTTCCGATATATTTGATGCTTCGAACAATGAAACGGGCTGTACCTTTGATGCCTTGCCAGGTACGTCCGCTTGTGAGGTCCAGGCGCAGCCTGATGCACCAGATGATAATGAGGACACTCGTTACTTTGTTGAGTTCTTGTATAACGCTGGTGATCGAGCCGTTGTATTTAATCACTTACCGATTGACCTGCGCGCTAATGATGCAGAGATCTTACTAAGTAAGGGTGTAAACAAGCGAGCGGTATCCGTTGGAGATGTTGTGCAGTACACCATTACTGCACAAAACACCAAAGCCATTCCTGCATTTGATGTCAGTATTCTAGATACGCCGCCTGCCGGTTTTTCCTTCGTAGCGTCGTCGGTTCGCTTTCACCGTGTCGGTGCCGATGGTGTGTTTGATACCAGTGATGATATCAGTACTTCCTTGTCATCAACGGGTCGTAATCCGGTTGAGTTTGACCTGATCAACTTGAACCCAGAAGAATCAATCCGCATCACATATCTTATGCGAGTGGGTGTCGGTGTAATCGCCGGTACCTATGTTAATAGTGCACGAGCAACAGGCCCAAGTGGTGTTGCCAGCAATATTGTATCGGTTCCGGTTGAAGTGATTTCAGACCCTGTACTGAATCAGGCCACGCTTATCGGTAAGGTTTTCCACGATAGAGACGAGGACGGCGTGCAGGATAGTGCGAATGCTTCGGGTGTGTCACTGCGTAGTGATTACTATGGTTGGAATAGCTTAGGTTTACCTCCATTGCCTGGGCGTCGCAGTGTTAACGAAAACCCAACCAAGCATGCGATTACCGTCAATATGCCCATTGGTAACAGTAACAAATTCAAGATCCTCACTCGTGAGGGTACGCGTATCAGTGTAGATGAAAACGGCACGGTTACAGAAGCACATGTGGGTGATAAGGCGCGCGGGTTTAATTCTCAAGATATCCGTATCTGTACAGCGCGATCTGAAGCAGTGCCAACGAACCGAGAAGGTGTTCCGGCTGCAGGCGAGCAAACCATTGATGTGCTCAAAATTGTTATCAGTAACCACGGCATAAACGAGGCCGGTATACCGGGTGTTCGTTTAGCCACTGTAACTGGCTTGTTAATCGAAACGGATGCCTACGGCCGCTACAGCATTCCAGATGTGGATGCGGGCGATACTGATATCGGGCAAAACTTTGTTCTTAAAGTGGATCCAGCGAGCTTGCCGGATGGAAGCCGTTTTACAACGGAAAATCCTTATGTATTGCGCATTATTAATAGCACGCTTAATCGCATCAATTTTGGTGTGGCCATAGATGACAGTGATCGTTATAACGATGCGACGCGCCTGTTGTGCGAGCAAGGCACCAAGGTGGCCAAAGGCCAATCTGTTGAAGTGAAGCTGGGTTCGGTGTTCTTTGATACCAACGACGCTTCAGTAAGGGAAGATCAACGCGGCATCGTTAGAGACATCATCCAAAAGCTGCAAACCTATGGCGGGGGGAAGATCTTAATTGAATCTAGCACTGATTCACGTGGTACATATGAAAGCAACATTCGCTTAGCAGAAAAGCGGGCCAAGATAATCGAACAAATTCTGCGCAGTGAACTTGGCGTAGACAAAATGAAATCTGTCAGCGTAGAAGTGAACCCTGCAGCCTATCAGGAGAATGGCCAATGAGTTATTCATTGATAAGGTTGAGGCAGCTGTTTTTAGCCATGATTACGCTTGGCGTAACCCATTCAGCGGTGGCACAAGATGATTGTGAAAATGATGATTGTGCAAAGCCTGCCTACGAGTTACGCATCATTAATCACGGTGAAGCTAAACCTTTAGGAGACAATAAAACAGACGAAGGCCTGCAACAAAACCGCCGGGTTGATGTGACCATCACAACAGAACCTGAAGTGACTCAGATAGTTGAGGATCGCCGCGTGGAATTTGATACTGGTGGTACGGTATGGGTGTCGCAAGATCCATCATCGCTGCAACGCTTATTGGATATTAAATCCAATGGCACTATCAAGCTAACTAACGGTGAGATAAGCGAGCCAATAGAGTTTGAGCTTAGTACTAACTACGCTGATTTTATCGACAAGTGGGAAATACTCATCTGGCGCGAAGGGCAGTCGGATTCTACTGTACCTTTATTTATTTTAGATGGTGCTGATATATATAATCAGCGAACGGCTTACTGGAGCGGAACTAATCACCAAAATCTCAAATACGAAGAAGGCGACAAACTAGAGTATGCCTTGCGTGTTTATGATGAAAGCGGTAGCGTTGATCAAACGCAACGTAAACTATTAGAGATAGAAAGCAGTCGAAAGAAAATCGAATTGGAACAGCTACCGTCACTGGGTAATTTTGAAATACTCAATAACAGTGGTACTGACCTTCCAGAGCTAGCGCAAGAGAGTATCGTGCTACGTGGCTCATTGGTTAGAATTTACGGCCAAGGCTTTGATTCGACGAGCAAGGTGGAGGTTAACGGTACGCCGGTTACGCTTTCTTCTGATGGTAAGTTTGCCTTTGATGAAATTAAAGATGGCGGTATTGCCGAGTTTATAGTTAAAACAGAAAACGGTAACTCTGAGCCTCAACAACAAGTGTTAAAAGTTGACTTAGAGCAGCGTTACTTCTTTATGGTTGGTATGGCTGATCTCACTGTCGGTGAGAATAGGGTAAGTGGTAATGCGGAAGTGCTAGAAGTGGATCCGCATCACTATGGTGGTGATATATTTGTTGATGGACGCTTAGCGTTTTATCTTAAAGGCAAGATAAAAGGTAAGTACCTATTAACCGCACAAATGGATACGGGTACTGAAGATATCGAAAATATGTTTGATGATTTTCACAAGAAAGATCCGCAAAGCGTGTTCCGTAGGCTTGATCCTGATCAGTACTACCCTGTATATGGCGATGACTCTAATTTACGCGATGATACCAATAGCCAAGGTAAGCTGTATGTGCGTCTTGATTGGGATAAGTCATGGGCATTGTGGGGCAACTACAACACAGCATTTAGTGGGGCGGAGTTAGCGCCGTTTAATCGTAGTTTGTACGGAGCGCAATTGGTTTATCGTTCAACTAACAATACTGAACATGGTGATACTAAAACTCAGTTATCCGCATTTGCATCGCAAGCGCAGAGTTTGTTTCGGCGTAATGAGTTTATTGGTACTGGCGGAAGCTTGTACTTCTTGCGAGAAAACGACATCGTATCGGGATCCGAAAAGATCTCAGTTGAAGTGCGTCGTGAGCCTGGCGGTCGCGTAATTGAAAAAGTCGAACTTGTGGCTGGTCGTGATTATGAGATTGATTATTTCCAAGGGCGAATCATCTTAACGCGCCCATTATTAAGTGTGGCGGGCAGCGGTAACCCATCAATCATTCGTGACCAGCCCTTACCGGGTGATCGTACCTATCTAGTCGTTGATTACGAATACACGCCAAATGATACCGATGTTAGCGATGCGACAGCAGGTGTGAGAGCTAAGCAGTGGATAGGTGATCATCTAGCTATCGGTGGCACATGGGCGCATGAATCTCGTGATCAACAGGATTATGATCTTAAGGGTGTGGATATCACGCTTAAACAGGCAGAGAATACCTTTATAAAGCTAGAAGCTGCCCAGTCAGAGGCAACGTTTCAGTCAGCTCGATCAACATCTAATGATGGCGGCTTGAGCTTTACCAATGATAACGCAAGTGCTGGAGAAACCTCCGGTGCCGCTGCTTCGATTGAGGCGCAATACTCTGCTTTGGATTTTAACCCGGATGCGCTAGAGAAGCGCATAACGGCGTGGGGTAAGCAGCGCGAAGCAGGTTTTGCCACTTCTAACCGAAACAATACTGTTGATAATAATGATATTGGTATTGAAGCCTATGTAGAACCCCATGATGATTGGGGTTTGTTTGCAAAGGCTCAGCGGTATGAGCAAAAAAACCTAACGCGTGAATTGATCATGTCAGGCAAGGTTGATTACACTCATAATGACTGGATTACGTTCGGAACTGAATATCAGCATTCGGTTAAAGAGGATCTAGTTAGCGACACCGAGGGCACATTAGGTGTTGCCGCAGCGAGTGTCTCCGCAAACGTTTCTGATAATCTAACGCTTTACGGTATTCAACAAGTAACTGTTGATAAAACGGGTAACGAGACTGATAACGACTTGTCTACGGTAGGTGCAAAATATCAAGCCAATGATAAGTTAAAGTTGAACGCGGAAGTTAGTTCGGGTGATCGAGGCGACAGTATATTATTAGGTGCTGAACGCTGGTTTAGCGATAGCTATCAAGTATATTCTAACTATACCTATGGGCTGGATAGTGAGAGCCAGCAAAAGAATAGCTTTGTTATCGGGCAGCGTAAATCGGTTAGTAATAGCTTAAAGGTGTACTCGGAGCATCAGTTCTCGCGCGATACCAATAATGATAGTTTTGCTCATACCCTTGGTTTGGATAACCGCATCAGTAGATTTACGTCAATCAACTTATCCGTTCAAACTGCATCGTTAAATTCAGATACCGACGAATCCATTGATCGTAACACCTTGTCTGCTGGTATCGAATACCAACGCGATAAGGTTCGTTTTACGGGTAAGTACGAATACCGCCAAGATGAAGGCCAAAATACTGATTTGGTTCAGTGGATTACGACTAATCGCTTTGAGTATCGTCGTAGTGTTTCAACACGTTGGCAGGGTAAGCTAAATGCATCGGTAACGAAAGATGAAAACGAAACCGAGAACGCGCGATTTGTGGAAGCCGGTATCGGTTTTGCGTATCGCCCCGTGTTGCATGATCGATTAAATATGTTGGGCCGCTTAACCTATTTATACGATCTACAGCCAGCTTCACAAAGTGCTGATAATGATCAGCGTTCAATTATTGTTAGCACTGAAGCGCTCTATGATGTAACAAAGCGTTGGAGTATTGGTGGTAAGTTTTCACATCGTTTAAGCGAGATACGTATCGAGCGTAACGTTGGCCCTTGGATTGGTAACGATGCATCATTGGCTGGCGTACGGGTACGACGCCATGTTCCTTTCGGGATAGATTTGTCGGCATCGTATCGTTGGTTGTGGTCAGATGAATCTGACGGTATGCGTGAAGGTGCTCTATTTACAATAGGTAAACGAGTAGGGCAGCATTTAACATTTGCGGTTGGCTATAACTTCACCAATTTTGATGACAACCTAGCCAACGACAGCTATGACGTAAAAGGTTGGTTCTTAAATCTAGTGGGTACTTACTAACTGCTAAGCGCACACTGTGCGTACCCCAACAGTTTCCTACTTTTCAATAAACCGGAAAAACGTGTTTCCGGTCAGAGATGAGTCTGTCAACAAAATAGATTGATTTGAGGCAATGTAAGGATTGGAGACAGCCTTTGTGTAAGGCATGCCGCTATTTTTAATATGTGCTTCTAATACCTCAATATCTTTGCAGTAAAAATCCATTGCTACAATGGCTGTATCATTGCCGTTCTTACAATATGTTGGAAGTATTCCAAATTCTGTTTCTATAGCGGATTTAGGCTGCACCTGTATTCGCCCGTTTGCAGTATCAACATTAAATCCTTTAGTTTGATCGGTAGCGTGGCCGTAAATGGCGGTAAACATTGTTCGTAGCTGGGAATGTTCTTCTAGCTCTGCAGCAATGCTGATCCCAGCAATACCGTAAACTTGATTTGGGTGGTTCATCCATTCTTGTACATAGATTAACTCTGGCCTGTGTTGTTGGCAGAGAAAAAACGAAAGGCGAGGGTAGTTGGAGTTTGGCAGTAGTGCGAGAGTGGTTTTGGTTCGTTCTTTCTCGCCATTAGGTAGAGTTACATTTCGTCCAAACTCTAAGGTTCCACTAACGCTCAGCCCTGCAGATTTTGCATGTGCAATGTCGGCGACTATATCGGTGCTATGTAATGCGCTAAGAGCGACGCCTTCACGTTCCATAATATGTTTATGTACATGTCGCCCAAAGTGAAAATCTCCAGCTGGGTTTACGTCGAGTAGGGTGTCGTCGTATATCCCCATGATTTCAATTAAGCAGCCTTCAAACATGGCCAAACTAGTGCTGGTACCCCACGGATGTTTGCCTATTGCTGTCATACGAAAGCCCATGCTTTCCAAGCGAGAGCGAACCAGACCAATATCGTTTACTGCGATGAGAGGGTGGTCAATACCAAAAGATGCGTTCATATTATTCGTCACTTTGCTTGGCTACAAAAGATGATGTCTTCATTGACGAACCTGCCTAGGCGTTATTCATTTGGAGCGTAGCCAAATGCCACTCGTGATTGTTTCGCAGTATCAATCCAAATACTTTTTGCTGTTGTATATTCAATTAGTGCATCAGTGCCGCTCGAGCGCCCAAAGCCTGAAGAGAGCGAGCCACCAAAAGGAGAAGATACGTGTATAGCCTTGTAGCTATTGATCCAGAAAGTTCCCGCTCGTACTTCGTTGGCCACTCTATGTGCACGCCCAACATCGGCGGTCCAAACAGCGCCAGCCAGGCCAAAGTCAGAATCGTTAGCTAATGCTATGGCGTCAGCCTCATCATCAAATGGTATGGCTGTTACTACTGGGCCAAAAATTTCAGTACGCGCAGCCTCTACATTATTTGATATTGAAGAGATAACAGTGGGCGCTATAAAATACCCTCCGGTGTCAGGTGAATCGTGCCTAGTAATTGTTGCGCCTCGTTTGTTAGCTGACTCAATCATTGAATTAATATGATCAAACTGACGCACATTATTAACTGGGCCCACCTCAGTGGCGTCTAGCAGTGGGTCCCCCAACTGTAGTTGCGACATGCCTGATACCACCATTTCAACAAATTCATCGTAAATGCTGCGCTGCACCAAAAGGCGTGAGCCTGCTACGCAACTTTGACCGCTTGCAGAGAATATCGCGGCTTGCGCGCCTTTACACGCATCTTTTAGAACAGCATCTGCGAATACGATATTAGCTGATTTACCACCTAGCTCTAGCACCACCGGCTTAAGCGCTTTGCCTGCCTTAGTGGCGACCCTGCGCCCGGTTTCTGGTGAGCCGACGAATATAATTTTACGCACCTTCTCATGTGCAATTGCAGCTTCTGCTGCTGTTGTACCGAGCCCTGCTAATACATTGACTAAGCCTATTGGAAGGCCAGCATCTTCAGCCAGTTTGACTAAGGCAACCGTAGTAACGGGTGTGAGTTCGCTGGGTTTTATTACGACGCCGTTACCGGTCGCGATAGCCGGCGCTATTTGCCATCCGGCAGTGAAGATGGGGGCGTTCCAAGGGGTTATTTGAAACACAACACCTAATGGTTCTCGTTGAGTGAAGTTTAAATGCCCAGAAGGGACAGGGATGACTTCGCCGTGTATCTTGTCTGCCCAGCCTGCATAGTAGGCAAACATTTCAGCTACCTTAGCGACTTCTACTCTGCAGTCCCGAATGGGCTTGCCTGCAGATAGTGATTCTAATGTAGCTAGATCTTCCGCATTTTCTAACACCTTTGCGGAGATAGCCGTCATCACTTGACCACGTTGGAAGTGGTTGTAATCCGATTGCCATTGTTTCTGTACTTGTGATGACTCATCGCAGGCTTCAACAGCAAGCGCTTCTGCGCAATCTCTATAGCGTGTTAGTTCTTCACCGGTAAATGCGTCGATCAAAGGAATGTCAGTACCGTGGCCTAAACGGAATTCTCCGCCAATACGACTAGAAGGTATGTCGCCTAAGTCGAGCTTATTCATAAGCTCTGTAAGGCTGGGTCTGGTGCTATTCTGCTTATTGGTCACAGCCTTATCCTTCGTATTGGATTATTTCATTGAAATCGGCATTGTCGGGTATGTCACTTATACTATCAGACCAAATTTTAGCGACCGCTTCAAACGCACCGACAGATACCCCTGATTCTTTTGCGAGTTGAATACCTAGATTCACATCTTTACGCATCAGGCCCATGGTAAAGCCAGAATCAAATGCATTATTTAAAATCCACTTAGAGAAGTTGACTTCGCTTACGCCACTGCGACCTGATCCTGCATTCACGCCTTCAAGTAAATCTGTTGCAGATACACCAACGGCTTCGCCTAAGCGCACAACTTCGGAGACCAACACTAAGTTAGCGGCGCACAACATGTTGTTGGCAATCTTGGCCGCATGACCTGCACCAGAGGGGCCTACGATAACAATCTTTGCACCCAACATATCTAAAAGAGCTTTAGAGCGT